>DIDB01000017.1:0-444 GCA_002417905.1 Pseudomonadaceae bacterium UBA5811 | reverse complement strand
TTGTGCGCGCCGGTATGGTTCAGCTCTTCGCGCTTGAGGTAAATCTTCGCCCCGCCAAAATGCCCGGACAGGCGCTCGGCGTAGTACAGCGGACTGGGCCGGCCAATGTAATCGCGCTGGAAGTAGGCCAGCTCGCCGAGGAAAGCCGGATCGGCCTTGGCCGCTTCATATTCGGCCGCCAGATCATTGATCAGCGGCATCAGGGTTTCGGCAACAAACTGGCCACCAAAGCAGCCAAACAGGCCCCGGGGATCGGGGCCGCTACGGAAAGAAGACATGACGGGCTCCTGCAGCCGGTACAAGATGCCGCCATCCTAACCCGCTGGCTGGCAATAAAAAGCGATAAGATCGGCACGACCTGTCAGGAAAACTCACACGTATGGCCCGCGACCTGCCTCCGCTGAATGCCCTGCGCGCCTTTGAGGCCGTGGCACGGCTGCAGAG
>DIDB01000239.1 GCA_002417905.1 Pseudomonadaceae bacterium UBA5811 | reverse complement strand
CATCCTTGAGAATCCGGTCGCCAGCGGCATGCCCCAGGGAGTCGTTGATCGGCTTGAAGCGGTCAAGGTCAAGAAACATCAGTACGATCCAGCTATTTTGCGCCCCGACGTGCTGCAGGGCCTGCTGCAGCCGGTCCTGAAACAGGGTCCGGTTGGGCAGCTGGGTCAGGGCGTCGTAATAGGCCAGCCGGTTGATCCGCTGCTCGCTGGCCTTGCGCTCGCTGATATCGCTGAAGAAAAACACGTAGCTGACCAGGTCACCCTCTTCATCCTGCACCGCAGTGATACCCACCCAAGCCGGGTAGCGCTCGCCGGCCCGCCGTTTCAGCCAGACCTCGCCCTCCCAGCTGCCCCGGGTCCCCAGCTGGGCAAAGACATGCTGCAATAGCCCGGCCTGACTGGCATCTGCCGCCAGCAGCTCCGTGGTCTGATCCAGGATGCTGTTCTCCCGGAAGCCGCTGATCCGGGTAAACGCCCGGTTGACCTGCACGATAAAACCGGCCGGATCAATCACCAGAATGGCCGCGGCAGAGTGCTCGAACACCGTGGCCGCCATCCGCAGCTCCCGTTCAGCATGACGCTGCTGGCTGATATCCCGCCCGACCCCGAGCAGTCCCTGGAAGCTGCCGGCATCATCCCACATCGGCATGATCCGCAGCTCGACCGGCACCTTGCGCCCGTCTGCCCGCAGACAGTCCACCACCAGCTGCTTGTGGCCATCGCCCCGCAGCTCGTCCAGACGCCGGGCATTGCCCAGGCTGCGCCGCACCCGGGCCAGCAGCCGGGTCAGGGTATGAATCTGGAGCGGATTGGCAATTACGCCGCTGAAATCATTTTTCAGGAACCAGTCCGGCGGATAGCCCAGAATGCCCTGCACCGAGGGGCTGATATAGTTCAGCCGCAGCCGGCTGTCACTGGAGAAAATGACGTCGCTGATGCTTTCCGCCAGCAGCCGGTAGCGCCGCTCGCTGCGGCGCAGCGATTCGCTGGCCTCGATCTGGCCGGTAATGTCCTTGATGATGCCGATCACCCGGGTCACCTGGCCCCGGGAGTCCTGGGCCATCGACTGCTCCCGGATATCGAACCAGTGCCACTGGCCGTTCTGGTGCCGGAAGCGCAGCTGGCCCTGCAGCAGCTGGCCACTGGTCAGGCTGCGGCGCTGGCGCCACAGGTGGCGGAAAATCTCCCGGTCATCCGGATGCAGGATGGACTCCAGGAAAGACAGCTTCAGGTGCCCCGGCCGGATACTGTCATACCCCAGCTGCCGGCTGAGCCGGTAGTTGGAAAACAGCTCCTGGTGATGGACCAGATCCTGCACATAAAGCATGTCCGGTACGGCATAGGCGATGCTGGACCAGAAACGCTCGCGCTCGCTCAGCGACAGTTCCACCTGCTTGCGGGCCGTAATGTCGTTCAGGGCCAGCGGAACCGCCCGGTCATCCTCCCCCGGTCCGGGCAGACGGGCACTGACCCACAGGTAGCGGGTCTGGCCATCCGCACCTGCCAGCTGCACCTCCACTTCCAGCGCCTGCTGGCCAGACAGCAGGGCCATCAGCAGCTGGAAACCCACCCCGTTAGTGCGAATCCGTCCCTCACCAAACAGCTGGCGCCACAATTCATGGGTATCAGTGACAGACAGCAGGTGCAGGGCCATGGCATTGGCCTCGGTTACCCGCAGCCGCCACAGCAGGTCCGGATGGAGTTTCGGATTATCCTGCAGCCACTGGCGCAGACTGGCACTGTCTTCCGGATCAATCCGCGCCAGATAGCGGCGCATCCCGGAAAGATCCAGCACACACAGGGCCATGCCACCGTTATCAAACAGGCGCTGGTAACGCCAGCGGGTTTCCTTGAGGTCTGCCAGGGTCTGGCGGATCCGCCGCTCCCGGACAAAAATCAGCACGCCCAGCACCAGCAGCCCGCAGCCCGCCAGCAGCAGGGCCACATCCAGCACGATGCGGCCCAGGCCACCCTCCCCGGGCACCTGCTCATGCAAAAAAAAGAACAGAACGAGAAGTGTCGCCTGGACAAGCAGTGCCAGGGTCGAAATGACCGACATATGCTGACGCCTTATGCTCTCTGACCGCAGCGAAGTAATGAGAAAACCCGGGCCGTGGCCAGATATCCGGGTACGGCCGGGCGGAACTTTTCCAGCTAGAATGCCCTGAATTCCGGCCTGTGGCCATCATTAAGCGGTAACCTGCGCCCGGCAAGGCCACCAGCCGGGGCTCCCGGCCACACAGGGCAGACACCCGGCCGGCCCGTTCCACCTTCCGATAACCGAACTCTCAGGCAATCATGGCTCAATACGTCTACAGCATGCACCGGGTCAGCAAGGTTGTGCCCCCGAAGCGTGAAATTCTCAAGGATATCTCCCTCTCGTTTTTCCCTGGCGCCAAGATCGGCGTGCTGGGCCTGAACGGTGCCGGGAAATCCACCCTGCTGCGCATCATGGCCGGGGTAGACACCGAAATCGACGGCGAAGCCCGGCCCATGCCCGGCATCAAGGTCGGCTACCTGCCCCAGGAGCCCGCCCTCGATCCGCAAAAAACCGTGCGGGAGACGGTCGAGGAGGCCGTCGATGAGGTCCGCGCCGCCCAGGCCAGGCTGGATGAGGTCTATGCCGCCTATGCCGAACCGGATGCCGACTTTGATGCACTGGCCTCCGAGCAGGCCCGGCTGGAGGCCATCCTGCAGGCCGCCGATGGCCATAACCTGGAGCGCCAGCTCGACGTGGCGGCCGATGCCCTGCGCCTGCCACCCTGGGAGGCAACGATCGGACACCTGTCCGGCGGCGAGAAACGCCGGGTCGCCCTGTGCCGTCTGCTGCTGTCCGCCCCGGACATGCTGCTGCTGGACGAGCCCACCAACCACCTGGATGCCGAGTCGGTGGCCTGGCTGGAGCACTTCCTGCACGATTTCCCCGGTACCGTGGTGGCCATCACCCACGACCGCTACTTCCTTGACAATGTGGCCGGCTGGATCCTGGAGCTGGATCGTGGCCACGGCATCCCGTTTGAGGGCAACTATTCCCGGTGGCTGGAATCCCGGGCTGCCCGGCTGGCCCAGGAAGCCCGCCAGGAGGCCGCCCATACCCGGGCCATGAATGCCGAACTGGAATGGGTCCGCCAGGGCGCCAAAGGGCGCCAGAGCAAATCCCGGGCCCGGCTGCAGCGCTTTGAGGAAATGCAGTCCCAGGAATTCCAGAAGCGCAGTGAAACCAACGAAATCTACATTCCGGCCGGCCCCCGGCTGGGTGACAAGGTGCTGGAGCTGCACAATGTCAGCAAAGGCTATGGCGACCGTCAGCTGATCGACAACCTGTCACTCAGCATCCCCAAAGGTGCCATTGTCGGCGTGATTGGCGGCAACGGGGCGGGCAAGTCCACCCTGTTCCGGATGATTACCGGCAAGGAGCAGCCGGACAGTGGCCGTATCGAGCTGGGCGACACGGTCAAAGTGGCCAGCGTGGACCAGATGCGTGACAGTCTGGAGGGCAGCAAAACCGTCTGGGAACAGATTTCCGACGGGCTGGACATGATCCGTATCGGCAGCTACGAAGTGCCCTCACGCAGCTATGTGGGGCGCTTCAACTTCAAGGGTGCCGACCAGCAGAAGTTTGTGAAAGACCTGTCCGGTGGTGAGCGCGGCCGCCTGCATCTGGCCCTGACCCTGAAACAGGGTGGCAACCTGCTGCTGCTCGATGAACCCTCCAACGATCTGGATGTGGAAACCCTGCGCGCCCTGGAAGAGGCCCTGCTGGACTTTCCGGGATCAGCCATCGTGATCTCCCACGACCGCTGGTTCCTTGACCGGATTGCCACCCATATCCTCGCCTACGGGGACGATGGTCAGGTGACCTTCTTTGAGGGCAACTACAGCGAGTACGAGGCTGACCGCAAAAAACGCCTGGGCGAGGCCGCGGCCCAGCCGCACCGGGTCCGCTACAAAAAACTCGGCTGAACCCGCCCCGGCCATTGCCTGGCCTGGCCACTGCCGGACGGTCAGGCAACGGACATGACCGTCATCATTCTGTCGCTGCCCGTGCCTAGACTGCCGGAGCCGGCCGGAGCCAGACGGGCATTCCAGAGCCCTCCGATCACGCCATGACGGCACGGGAAACAGGGCCAGCCAGAGCCCTGGCCCCGCCCTCCATGGCGCTTTCCCTCACGTGTCTGCAGGACTGGAAGCGGTATCTCCCCTGGCCTGGCCCGGCACCATGTTTGAGCACAGGACACTTACAGGGGAATCTTCATGTCCAGCCCGTCATCGTCTCCAGCCTTTAACGCACCCTCTGCACCACCACAGCACGGCCTGCCGGGCCTGCCTTATACCAGCCTGATTTTTGCCTCGCTGCTGATCATCGCCACCGGCTATTTCCTGTACTGGGGCTCGACCTATACCCATGGCAACCACAGCCTGCTGTTTGTGCTGGCCACCCTGTTCGGCATCTTCATGGCCTTCAACATTGGTGGCAATGATGTGGCCAACTCCTTTGGCACCAGCGTGGGTGCCGGCACCCTGAGCATCCGCCAGGCCCTGCTGGTGGCTGCGGTCTTTGAGGTCAGCGGCGCCGTACTGGCCGGCGGCGAAGTCACCAGCACCATCCGGGGCGGCATTGTGGATCTGGGCAAAATGGCCATCCAGCCCATGGATTTCGTGTTTATCATGATGTCCGCCCTGCTGGCAGCCGCATTCTGGCTGCTGTACGCCACCAGAAAGGGCTATCCGGTATCCACTACCCATGCCATCGTGGGGGCCATCGTCGGCAGCTCCATCTGCCTGGGCATCCTGATGGCGGGTACCGATTCGGCGCTGGCCCTGGTGAAATGGGACAAGATCGGCCAGATCGCCCTGTCCTGGGTGATTTCCCCGCTGCTGGGTGGCGCGGTTTCCTACCTGCTGTTCTTCCAGATCAAAAAACACATTCTCAGCTATAACGAGGATGCCGAGGCCCGGATCAAGGCGATCCGCCAGGAGAAAAAAGCCCTCAAGCGCACCCACAAGGAAGCCTTTGAGCGGCTGTCGGAAATCCAGAAAATTTCCTATACCCACGCCATGACCCGGGATGTGCAGACCATGAGCGACCCGGACTTCCAGCCGGAGGAGCTGGAGTCCGAGTATTACCGCAACCTGTACCAGATCGAGCAGAAACGCGACAGCGTGGGCGCCCACCGCGCCCTGGAAAGCTGGGTCCCGCTGATTGCCTGCATCGGCGCCATGATCATTTCCTCCATGCTGCTGTTCAAGGGCCTGAAAAACGTCGACCTGGGCCTGACCACCCTGCACAACTACCTGATCATGGGCATGATCGGCGCAGCGGTCTGGATGGCCACATTCATCTTTATCAAGACCCTGAAGGCCGCATCCCTCGAGCGCTCCACCTTCCTGGTCTTCCGCTGGATGCAGGTCTTCACCGCCCCCGGCTTTCCCTTCCGCCACCGTTCCCATGACATCGACAACGCCATCCGGCCGCTTTCCGCCATCCGCCACATCCCTCCCACCCGCCGCCCTGGCAGCCCGGCGGGCCACCCCCCCGATTCCC
>DIDB01000001.1 GCA_002417905.1 Pseudomonadaceae bacterium UBA5811 | reverse complement strand
GGCGGGCGTGGCCCGCGCGCGGGCGGGCGCCGGGGCTGTCCGGGGGGGGCTGCCACCGGCGGGTGGTTACGGCTTTTTTGGCCAGTGCGGGACCTCCGGGGCCGGGCCAGCCGGCAGGTTGCAGGCCGGCAGGGCACCCCACTGGCCGTCACTCTCCTGATTATTCACTGGAGAGGCTGGCGCAGGGGACGGGCTATCTGGCAATGGCATCGCATCGGCGGCCTGGCGGCGGTGCCGCAGGACAAAAGGCTCAACCCGGTCAATATCCTCCGGACGGATGGCACTGTCCCCCCGCCAGGCCGCGTAGGCCCGGGCCGCCCGCAACCAGACCAGGTCCGCCCGCAGGCCATCCACCCGGGCGGCAAAACAGCGCCGGGTAATATCCTCCAGACTGGCCTCATCCAGGGCAATCGCTGCCAGCCGCTGCCGGGCCTGCTGGCACTGCTGGCGCAAGGCCGCACTGGCTGCGGCCCAGTGCTGGACAAATGCGGCCGGATCCTGGTCAAACGCCAGCCGGCGGCGGACGATCTCTGCCCGCCCGGCCGGCTCCGGTGGACGCTCCAGGGCCAGGCTGAAAGCAAAGCGGTCCAGCAGCTGGGGCCGCAACTCCCCTTCCTCCGGGTTCATGGTCCCCACCAGCAGAAAGCGGGCCGGGTGCTGCCGGGAAAGGCCATCGCGCTCCACATGGTTAAGGCCGCTGGCAGCGGCATCCAGCAGGATATCCACCAGCGGATCGGGCAACAGGTTGACTTCATCCACATAGAGCACGCCCTGATCCGCCCGGGCCAGCAGGCCCGGGGAAAAACGGACCTGCCCTTCACCCAGTGCCGCATCCAGATCCAGACTGCCCGTGATCCGCTCCTCGGTTGCACCCAGTGGCAGGGTGACAAAACGGCCGTCCAGCAGATCGGCAATCCCCCGGGCCAGAGTGGATTTGGCCATGCCTCTGGGTCCTTCAATCAGTACGCCACCAATCTTCGGGTCCACGGCCACCAGACACAGGGCCAGTTTCAGGTCATCCGCACCCACAATAGCGGCAAGAGGAAAGGAAGGAGGAAGAGACATCGGGTCGTCTACGCCACAGCAAACAGGACGGTCTATGGTAGCACCGCCAGACCCGGCCCAAGACCCGGTTCAGGAAGGTGCTCAGGCAGCCCGTTGGGCCGGAAAATTCGGTTTCTGGTGTATAAAAAGCCGCTCACTGATAACTAAACGGGAATTATCTGACTTATATCAATAAACACTTTTTCATATACGTTCAAAAATTACGGCACTTTTGGTCATAAATGACCAGAACAGTGCCCGGACCTGCTGCGGCAGAACAGGCGCTGGAACGTGTCGGACCCTGTCTGTGAGGTACAGACCGGCAGGTGCAGATGCACCACCAGGAGGTTTTGCGCCCGTATGCCTGAACAAGATCGAGAATGACAGACAGGCTGCCCGCCGGACGCACCGGACATTCCGGTGGAGGACCGGCCTGAAACGCAACAGGAACAGCCTCCGCATGACACTGCCTGCCCGGCTCCGGATTTGACTGGAGCCGGGCATTTTTCTCTCAGCGGTCACGGTCCACGGCAAACCCGGCCCAGGCCTGGCGGACCGGCATGATTTCCAGCCGGTTGATGTTGATATGGGCTGGCAGGCTGGCCACGTAAAAAATCTGGCCGGCAATGTCTTCAGCCGTCAGCGGCGTGGTTCCCTGATACAGGGCATCAGAGGCGGCCTGGTCACCTTTGGTCCGCACCAGGGTAAATTCGGTCTCGGCCATACCCGGCTCGATATCAGTGACCCGGACGCCTGTGCCCAGAAGATCACAGCGCAGATTCAGTGAAAACTGGCGGACAAAAGCCTTGCTGGCGCCATAGACATGACTGCCCGGATAAGGCCAGGCACCGGCTACCGAACCCAGATTGATAATGCTGGCACCGGCCCCCGTCCGGATCAGCGCTGGCAACAGGCTATGGGTCACATTGACCAGCCCCTTGATATTGGTATCAATCATGGTGTGCCAGTCTTCCAGTGCCACGTGCTGGGCGGTCTGCGGAGCCAGCGCCAGACCGGCATTGTTCACCAGACAGGTGATATCCCGGAATGCCTCGGGCAGGTCAGCCACCACCCTGGCGACGGCCCCGGCATCACGGACATCCAGTCCGGCAATATGCACCGGCACCTGGCCGGCCAGCTCGGCCTGCAGGGCCTGCAGGCGCTCCAGCCGGCGACCGGTCAGCACCAGCCCCCAGCCGGCCGCCGCAAAACACCGGGCCGCCGCCCGGCCAAAACCGGAGGTGGCACCCGTAATAAAAACCCGTTTCTGAATCATCGGCCCATCTCCTGATCAAAGGTGTTCCATTATCGGCAAAGTGACCGGCTACCCGGTAGAATGCACACCCCGCGCAGGAGCTACGGCCAATGATTGATGCCAAATTGCTGCAACTTGCCCTGGAGGCCAGCCGCCAGGGACTGGTGATTACCGAGCTGCAGGATGGCAGACCGGTTCTGGTCTATGCCAGTCCGGTCTTCGAACAGCTGGGCGGACAGTCTACTGCCGGCCGGCAGCAGCAGGCCTTCAATTTCCTGCTGGAAAGCAGCCCCTCCCCAGACAGCCTTGCCATCCTGCAGGAAGCAGTTGAGCAGCACCAGAGCTGCCAGCTGACGCTCCGCAGCCACCGGGCGGACGGCTCCAGCCTCCAGCTCGGGCTGTCCGTAATCCCGCTGCCCCGGGAGGCGGGCCAGCCCAGGCGTTTTATCGGCCTCTATCAGGAAATCAGCGAAGCGCCGGAAACCCGGGAACGGCTCTGCCAGCTGGAAGAGGCCCTGCAGCGCCTGCAGTTTGAACTGGCCGCCCTGCGTGCCAGCCTGTAATAAAACCGGCCGCCATGCCATGACCACACATATAAAGGCGGTCAGTCAGGTATTATTTGCCGCCGACATTATTAAACATTAAAACCGCTGATCTCCATGCAACTTTACCCGTTCTCAGTGAGTGCCTTTACGGCTGGCCAAGAGCAGCTGTCTGCATTAATGAACCATGTTCTGGATAATGACCAGATTACCCTGTCGGCACCCTGTCCCGGATAGTCCGAGCCCGGACTCAGTGAAGAAGAACTGGCCCGCTGTTACTGCCTTTCCTGGCAGCTGCTGGTTTCCGCAGTCAACGTCCGGGCGACCCGCTGGCTGGTTATCCGTATTGTCCTGAGCGTACTGGGACTGGGCTCGGCCACACTCAGGCAATCAGTCCGTTTCAAGCACATACGGGCCCGTTTCAAGCAGGTGCGCTTTGCCTGCGCAAACTGCAGCGAGCCGCATGTCTATCCGGACAGCCTGCATGCAGTGACCCGGCTGATGGGGGACTTCCAGGATGCCTTTAGAAGTGGCCGGCGCTTTAAAAGCCTGAAGCTGGGCATCCGGCTGGTCCGCCAGCTACAGGAGGATTTCCTGGAGTCGCTGCGCCTTGAGATTGAGCGTACCGGCCTGTCTTCCGCTCACAGCTTCCAGCACTACCGTGCCGGAGAGCAGGCCCATCTTGCCGGAATCCTGCAGCAGGAACACCCGCTGACCGCCCGGCAGTTCCACGAACTGCGCAAGATTATCAGCCGGCGCATTGCCCTGAACGACACCCGCCGGACCCTCAGTCCCTCGGCCCACCTTGATGCCATTTCCCTGTATCTGGCCACCATCAACGGGCTGATGGGCAGGATGCATGACGAGCTGGTGCTGAAACGGGTCAGGAAAGAACTGGACTATGACCTGCAGCCAATTGATCTGCCAGAAGAAATCGCCAGCCGGCTCCAGGCGGTCGCCCGGCTGGACAGCGCCTGCTGAAACAGCTCCCGGCCCGGCATCACCGGCCTGATGGCGGATAACCTGCCATCACCGAACGGACAACCGCCCGGGCCTGCTCCAGAACATCTTCCAGCGGCTGCCCCGCGTCCAGGTCAACAACCGGTGCACCATTAAACGCCAGCTTCTGGACAGCCAGTACCTTCCGCTCCAGAGACAGTGCACCGTGGTCCGGCTTGCGGCTGATGGCCGTGTCCAGATCAACATTCAGGCGGATTACCACGTCGGGGCGAACACTGGCCAGCTTCCGGTAGAACCAGTATTCCAGACGCATAAGGGCTTTCGCCCCGATATCGGCATAGTGCCGGCCCGGCAGGAGCGGCCCGTCCATCACCCGGTACACGGCCGTCTGCGGATAACGGTCCGTCAGGATGGCATACCCCATCCGGTGCAGGCAGAGCATCTTTGCAAAACGCAGAATGCGCCGGGCCGATGCCGTAAACATGAACAGTGCCACCGGAAACGATACTCCACGCTCCCTAGCGACGGCTCCGGCTTTCTTGATCTGGCGGTCCACCTTTTTGCCAAGGGTATACTGGCGCATGGCCCGACGCATGTTCCCGGTCTGCTTGCCCAGATGACATAACACAGCAGGCTGGTAATCCGCGAGCAGATCCAGCAGTTCATGGCTGATGGTCGTTTTGCCACTGCCATCCGCACCCACAATTGCAATAATGGGTGACTTGCGCTTTTCAGCCCTGTTAAACGATTGTCGCTGTGTCATTAGTCCGGCTTTCTGGATTTAATATCCAGACATTCTCTTTTTTATGACATAAGGCACTCAATAAAACTTTCGAAAATAAAACGTAAATTTTTTGAAATATCAGTTTATTTATAACTAGATAATTTTCTTAATACTTACTTAAGAAAACAGGAATGCAAACTAAAAAATCCACCAGAAAATTCACACAAGTTCTGGATATAGCCAGCAGCCCAAAATAAAAATCATCCGTAAAACAGGGGCGCCTGAAGGCGCCCCTGTTTTACATGATGGCCAGCGTCAGGCGTTCACCCCTCAGAGGTTATAGCCACGCTCTTCGTGCAGGGAAATATCCAGCCCTTCGAGCTCCTGCTCTTCACTAACCCGCAGACCAACAACCCGGTCAATGACCTTGAGAATCACATAGGTCACTACACTGGTGTAAATGACCGTAAACAGTACGCCCTTGATCTGGATCCACAGCTGCAGGCCGATGCTGTCCACCTCACCAAAGCCGCCAAAAGCCGGTGCAGCGAACAGGCCCGTCAGGATGGCGCCTATCATGCCCCCCACACCATGCACGCCAAAGGCATCCAGCGAGTCGTCATAACCAAAGCGGCGCTTGAGGCTGGTGGCACAGAAGAAGCAGACCACACCGGCAATCAGGCCGATAAACAGGGCGCCCACCGGACCAACCGTACCGGCAGCCGGGGTGATGGCCACCAGACCGGCCACCACGCCGGAAGCAATCCCCAGAGCGCTGGGTTTACCATGGACTTTCCACTCCACAACCATCCAGCCCAGGGCTGCAGCCGCAGTGGCCACCTGGGTCACCAGCATGGCCATACCCGCCGTGCCGTTGGCCGCTACCGCAGAGCCGGCGTTAAAGCCGAACCAGCCGACCCAGAGCATGGCCGCACCGGTCAGGGTAAAGCCCAGGTTATGCGGCATCATTGCCGCCTCACCAAAGCCACGGCGCGGCCCCAGCACCAGACAGGTCACCAGACCGGCCACCCCGGCGTTGATATGCACCACGGTACCGCCGGCGAAGTCCAGAACCCCCCAGTCCCACATCAGGGCACCGTCTCCCCCCCAGACCATATGGGCAATCGGGGCATACACCAGGGTAAACCAGACCGCCATGAACAGCAGGGTGGCCGAAAACTTCATCCGCTCGGCAAACGCACCGACAATCAGGGCCGGCGTGATAATGGCAAAGGTCATCTGGAAGGTAGCAAACACGCTTTCCGGTACCGTGCCGGTCAGGCTGTCCACACCCAGACCACTGAAGAAGGCCCGGTCAAGGCCACCGATAAAGGTACTCAGGCTGAGGCTGGAAGCATCCATGCCTGCACTGTCAAAAGCCAGACTGTAGCCATAAACCATCCACAGGATGCTCATCAGGCAGGTACTGGCAAAACACTGCATCATGACCGACAGGATGTTCTTGGAGCGGACCATGCCACCGTAAAACAGTGCCAAGCCAGGCACCGTCATGAACAGGACCAGTGCCGTGGCCGTCAGCATCCAGGCGGTATCCCCCGAATCCGGACCGGCCTCCACAATTTCAGCCACTTCCTGGGCCCGGGCCAGCGCGGGCATCAGCAGCGCCAGCAGGGCGCCCGGGCCTGCGATATGTCGCAGTCTCATCGTTATGTTTCTCCTGAATGACTGGAATCAGATGGCATCCGGGCCGGTTTCACCGGTGCGGATGCGGATGGCCTGTTCAAGGTTGACGACAAAAATCTTGCCATCACCAATCTTGCCGGTATTGGCCGCCTTGCTGATGGCCTCGATAACCCGGTCCAGCTGGTCATCCGCGATCGCAACCTCGATTTTCACCTTGGGCAGAAAGTCCACGACGTACTCGGCACCCCGGTATAGCTCGGTATGTCCTTTCTGCCGGCCAAAACCCTTGACCTCAATAACGGTAATCCCCTGGACTCCGATTTCGGACAGGGCTTCGCGGACATCGTCCAGCTTGAACGGTTTAATAATGGCAGTGACTAGTTTCATTGAGGAAATCTCCCGTTAATCGGTCTGCTCCGGAATATGCCGGACCGGCATGGCTCTGCCTGCAGGGCAGACGCTGCGCCTGGCTGCCATTGCGGCCCGGGGCAGCGATCCGGAATGTCCAGTGCGGCCGGAGTACACGCAAAAAAAGCGCCAGAATTATTATGCCGGAAACAGCCGGCTGGGCACCGTCAGGAAGGGCTGCCAGTTGCCTGAATATTGAGCCATATCACACCCCCGATGGTGGCAGCCGGACGCAGGCGGGGGGCCGGAGCGAATGCTAGACTGCGGGCATTTTGCTACAGGAATGTACCCATGCTCGCCCCAAAAACCGTTATTGATGCCCTCAGCAGCCAGGCCAGCCGCCTGCTGAATGGTGAAAATCCCCTGTCCCGCAGTGAACTGGAAGCCCAGCTGAAAATCCTGCTCCAGGGCGCCCTGAGCCGGCTGGACGTGGTCAGCCGTGACGAGTTTGAAACCCAGATGGCCGTACTGGCCCACACCCGGGCCCGGCTGGAGGCCCTGGAGCAGCGGGTCGCCGGGCTGGAGCAGCAGGCCGGGCAGGCCTGACCCGGAGCGGATTCATGTCACTGGCCAGAGTCCACAGCCGGGCCCAGCTGGGCATTGAAGCCCCGGCGGTCACCGTGGAAGCCCATCTGGCCAATGGCCTGCCAGCACTGACCCTGGTTGGCCTGCCGGAAACCGCCGTCCGGGAAAGCAAGGACCGGGTACGCAGTGCCATCCAGACCTCCGGCTTTGACTTTCCGGCCCGGCGCATCACCCTGAATCTGGCACCCGCCGACCTGCCCAAGGAAGGCAGCCGCTTTGATCTGGCCATAGCCCTGGGAATTCTGGCCGCCAGCGGCCAGCTGCCGGAGCCTCCCGAGCAGCTGGAATGCCTGGGCGAACTGGCGCTATCCGGTGCCCTGCGCCCGGTGCAGGGTGTCCTGCCTGCAGCTATTGCCGCCCGGAATGCCGGACGGGCCCTGCTGATTCCCCGGGCCAATGCGGAAGAAGCCAGCCTGGTCCCCGGAGTGCAGATTTTTGCGGCAGATCACCTGCTGGAAGTCGCCGCCCACTTCAGCGGCCAGCAGCTGCTGCAGCCGTGGTCAGGGCAGCCTCTGCCCCGGGAAAACGCCACCTGCCCGGACCTGGCGGATGTCCAGGGCCAGCTGCTGGCCCGGCGGGCACTGCTGATAGCCGCCGCCGGTGCCCATAACCTGCTGCTCTGTGGTCCCCCCGGTACCGGCAAAACCCTGCTGGCCAGCCGCCTGCCCGGCCTGCTGCCCCCGCTGGAAGGCGCAGAGGCTCTTGAAGTGGCCGCCATCCACTCGATCACCTGTGCCACCCCACTGCGCCACTGGCCCGCCCGGCCATTCCGCCAGCCCCACCACAGCGCCTCGGCTCCGGCCCTGGTCGGTGGCGGCAGCCGGCCCCGGCCGGGAGAAATCACCCTGGCCCACCAGGGCGTGCTGTTTCTGGACGAGCTGCCGGAGTTTGACCGCCGGGTGCTGGAAGTGCTGCGCGAACCCATGGAAAGCGGCGAAATCGTCATTTCCCGGGCCAGGGATCAGGTCCGCTTCCCGGCCCGCTTCCAGCTGGTGGCAGCCATGAACCCCTGTCCCTGCGGCTATCTGGGTGATCCCTCCGGCCGCTGCCACTGTACTCCGGAACAGATCCGCCGTTATCGCAGCAAAATTTCCGGGCCACTGCTGGACCGGATTGACCTGTATTTGACCATGAGCCGGGAAAGTACCGTGCTGAATGCACCACTTGAAGGCAACGAGAGCACAGCCCGGTCCGCCGCCCGGGTGGCGGCAGCCCGTCAGCGCCAGCTGGACCGTCAGGGCCGGGCCAATGCCGTTCTGGATCTGGATGGCCTGCGCCAGCATTGTGCACTGCCAGCGGCTGACCAGCAGTGGCTGGAGCAGGCCTGCGAGCGGCTGGGCCTGTCACTGCGCGCCGCTCACCGGGTGCTGCGGGTAGCCCGTACCCTGGCGGATCTGGAGGCAGCTCCCGCCATCCAGCGCGCCCATCTGGCCGAAGCGCTGCAATTCCGGCCCGGCCGTTAACCGCGCTTTCGCGGAACTTGCTCTATCCTGAACGCCAGTACCCGTCAACGAGATTCAGGGATATGCACGATTACGATGTTGTGACCATGGGATCAGCCACGGTTGACCTGTTTGCCGCCACAGATGCCGAGCTGGTGCAGATCCAGACCCGCCACTCCATGGAGCGCCTGCTGGCCTATCCGCTGGGGGGAAAAATCCTGATCCGAGAGCTGGACACGGCCATTGGCGGCGGGGGTACCAACACGGCCGTGGCCTTTGCCCGGCTGGGCCTGCGTACGGCCTTTCTGGGCAAGGTGGGCAGTGACCCGCAGGGCGAACAGGTCATGGCTGCCCTGGCGGCAGAACACATTGACTTTATCGGTGCCCGGGGCGGCCAGACGGGCCTGTCGATGATCCTCGATGCCATCGGCCAGGACCGTACCATCCTTGCCTACAAGGGTGCCAACGACCAGCTGCGGCTGGAGGACAAGGCTGTCGCCCAGCACGGCGGCGCAGTACAGCCAGCGGCAGCGTGGCAGGGGGAGGACCTCCCGCCGCGGCTCGTCGTGGGCCCCCTGGTAGGCAAGGATGGTACGGTCCTGGCCGACGGCACCGCGGAGCATCGACAGGCCCGTCCGGCCCCCCCGGGCACGCACAAAGACAATGTGTTCTACCGCCAGGGCAGCCCCGACCAGTTCGACCTGCGG
>DIDB01000215.1 GCA_002417905.1 Pseudomonadaceae bacterium UBA5811 | reverse complement strand
GCCAGCCCGATCCCTGCCTGATTGACGCGCTGCATCATGTGCTGGCTGATCCGCAGCTGGACCCGGCCATGCTGGCCGAGATGCTGAGCCTGCCCGGTGAGGCCTACCTGGCCGAGCTCAGCAGCATGGCTGATGTGGATGCCATCCACGCTGCCCGTGAAACGGTCCGCAAGGCAATTGCCGACCATCTGCACGAACCGCTATGGACCCGTTACCAGACCTGTCGCGAAATTTCAGCCCGCACGCCCTACACACCTTCTGCCGAACATTTCGCCCGCCGGGCGCTGCAGAACATCACCTTGTCCTATCTGATGTTAAGCGGTCGTCCCGAGGTACTGGCCGCCTGTCAGGCCCAGTTTGAGCAGGCTGACAACATGACCGAGCAGCTGGGGGCACTGGCCGTGCTGGTCAACTCGCCCTTTGACGCAGCCCGGGAACAGGCGCTGCAGCACTTTGCGGAGCGCTTTGCGGCCGATCCGCTGGTCATGGACCAGTGGTTCAGTGTCCAGGCCGCCTGCTCCCGCTCCGGTGGACTGGAGCGGGTCCAGCAGTTGATGCAGCATCCATCTTTTACCCTGCGCAATCCGAACCGGGTCCGGGCACTGATCGGAGCTTTTGCCAGCCAGAATCCCGTGAACTTCCACCGAGTAGATGGTGCCGGTTACCATTTTCTGGCGGATCAGGTGATTGCCCTGAATGCCCTGAATCCACAGATTGCCGCCCGACAGCTGACGCCACTGACCCGCTGGCGCAAGCTTGATGGTGCCCGACAGCCCCTGATGCGCGCACAGCTGGAGCGGATCCTGGCCTCGGGCAAGCTGTCGCCCGACGTTTATGAAGTGGTCAGCAAAAGCCTCGCTTAATGCGGATACAGCGGTGGCAATGTCCGGGTGCTTGCGGACTGGATATCGCCACCCGGAGCCCCGGGTAACTGGCAGATGGCCTGCCACAGGCTTTCACCCAGCCAGTGTCCCCCCTCGCTATCGCTGTATAAGGCACCGTTCAGCTGGTCCAGCGCTTCAGAGAGCGGAATAAAACGGGCGGCCATCTCGGCCAGGGTTTCTGGCTGATGCCTGGCCCAGGCATCCAGCGCCTGGCGGCTGGCGGCTGGATCATTGAGCTGGCAGGCCCGGCGCAGTTCATCCAGCAGGGCAGGCGAGGCCAGCTCCACAGTAGGCCGGATAATGGCCGGCTGGCGTCTGGCATGCCACCAGAGGGCGAACCCGAGCACGGTGGTGCAGGCCAGCAGCAGTGTGCTGGCCTGCCATATCCATACCTGGAGCAGCCGGGCCGTTTCTTTCCGTGCCGGGTGGCTTTCCCGGATATTGTCCGCAGCCAGTCCGCCGGGCTGTACCTGCAGCGTCCGGGCGGGTAGCACCAGTCGCTCCAGCCGGTCTTCTTCCGTATTCCACCAGAGTATCTCCGTCCCGGGCAGCTGCAGGCTCCCCCGCTGAACAGGCACCAGCGCTTCGGTTTCCTCCCGGGTGCCGCCCAGTCCCTGAGCGCTGACGCGGGTGTCCAGCACGGCCTGCTCCTGATAGCGCCGCAATCCGCTGGAGATGGATGGAGGCAGTACCGGTAGCTGGGCAGCAGACAGACCACCAGCCTGCAGGGTCCGGATGCGGGTCAGGGCATCACCTGCCCTGACTATCAGGCTTTGCGGAACAAAGGCCTCGCTCAGGGTCAGGCTGGCTGCGGGCAACCAGGGCGCGTCTTCTGGCCAGCTGGCCGGTCTGGGCAGCACCCGCAGTACCTGATCAGGGGCTGTAACCTGGATGGCCTTGCCCCGGGCCTGTCCGCCGGCAAAGGGCTGCGGTTTCTGCCCGGTATCATCGGGTACGCTCAGGGCGCTAAACGTCTGGCCGCTGATTTTTAGCGGGCCGCTGTGCCGTGGAAAAATGGCATAACGGATATCAATAATGCCGTAACGGATGCCATCCACCCGGGTTTCATAGGTCCTTGGCTCGCCCAGTCGCTCAATATGGGCATCGTCAGCCTGCAGGGCAGACAGATTGCTGTCATCGTAAAGCGACACCCGGTGATAGATCCGCACGTTTAGCAAGGCCTGGGCCTGCACGTAAACCGGGTTCTGTGCCAGATGGACATCCATGAAAACCGGTCGGCCAGCAGGGTGCAGAGGTGTGGAATGAACCTGCAGGGTTATCGGAGCACTGTAGTGCCCGGCCACCGCAAGGGCTGGAATGACCAGACGGCCACTGTGCCGTGGCTGCAGACTCAGACTCCATTGGGTCATGGGCCTGGTCTGGCCATCAGCGGTCAGCTGCAGGCGGATCTGGCGGGGCGGGCCGACCTGAAACTCCCGCTCCAGAGCTGAAAAATCCGGTCGGTCACTGCCGTTGCCCGGTACGTCCAAGGTCAGCTCCACACTTTCATTCAGTGCAAGATCAGCCCGGTCCAGACGGGCCGTCAGGTACTCCTCTGCCCGCACGGGCCTGACCAGCAGAAGCAGGGCCAGCAGCAAAAACGGCAGGGCTGGGTATTTCATGGCAAGGATTCCTGTCGCTGGCGCTGCTCATAGAGAAACTTCCGTTTCAGCAACTCACCCGGATTATCCGGCAGCAGGCGCAGCCACTGTTCGCGCACCTGCCGTGTTTCCAGCTGCCCGTTCCGGGCATCACTGCGTGTACCGGCTGCCAGCTGGCCGGATGCTTCTGGTTGCCGGCCAGCTGCTGTGGCTGGTGGTGAGGGTTGACTGCTCCTAGTGGCGGGCCTGTTTCCGTCAGCAGGGGGCTGTGGCTGCGGGCCGGAATCCGGACCGCCAGGCGGTGGCTCCCGGGCTGTTCCCTCATGGCCCGCCCGGCGGGTTTCGGCCGTTCCGGCATCCCGTTTTTGCAGCCAGCCGGCCACGATGGCCCGGTTCTGTTCGGCCTCAGTCCAGCCTGGTTGCAGGTTAAGGGCCTGGTCATAGGCGGCCAGTGCCGGCTCCAGTTGCCGGTCCATGGCCAGCGCGTTGCCCAGATTGTAACGGTCGGCGGCGCTCTGGCCCATGGCAAAGCAGCGGGCCGCCGCGGCATAGTGGCCCGCCTGATAAAAAGCCAGTCCCCGCCAGCGGAAGTTCTGGAAGTTCTTGGCCGCTTCCAGTGGCTGGCCCGCCTCCAGCTGTTGCAGGGCCTGCTGGTCGGGCCGCCACCAAAGATCCTGCCAGCTGCTGGCCATGGCCGGACTGACTGGCGTGCCCATCACCAGCAACAGCAGACCGAATAGCCAGCCACGCCGGGCGGCACAGGCGGCCACCAGCACCAGGGGCAGCAGCAGCCAGTGACCTTCATCACGCCAGACGGGTAGTGGAGCAGGCTCCGTGTCATGCAAGCCATCGGGAAGGGGTTGCAGCTGCAGCGCCAGCAGATCGGACGGGTCTGGACCGGCAGTCCGGTAGCGCCCCCCCAGCTGTTCTGCCAGTCGGGCCAGCGGCTCCGGATTGAGATGGGGCATCAGGATGGCACCACTGGCTGTACGCAGGTAGCGGCCATCTTCACCAGTAACGGGGGCACCATCCCGGCTGCCAATTCCGAGAATGGCGAGAGGTGTGGCCTGTCTTTCCAGCAGGGCTCTGATCTGCAACTGCTCCTCCGGCTGCAGGCTTCCCCCCATCAGCAGCAGGTGTCCCGGCCCCTGACCGGCCTGGCGCAGCAGGCCCAGAGCCTGTTCAACGGCAAGATCAGCCCGGTGGCCGGCTTCCGGCATGATGGCGGGCGAGACAGCTTGCAGCAGGTTGCCTGCCATGGACTGATCTTCCGTAAGGGGCACCAGCACATGGGCACTGCCGGCAAAGACCACAATGGCTGTAGAGGCCCCATGGCGCAGCTGCAGCAGATCCAGCAGCTTGTGTCTGGCCAGTCCCAGCCGGTCCGGCTGGACATCCCTGGCCAGCATGTCCGGAGTGACTTCCAGCAGAACGACCAGCGGGTCTGCTGGCCGGGCCGTTGGGGGGGGAAGCTGTGGCCTGGCCGGTCCCAGCAGGGCCAGCAGGGCCAGCAGCCAGCCCGTCGCCAGCAGGAGCAGGGGCCGCTGGCTGGCCGGTTTGCCGGGGATCAGCAGTCTCTCCTGAAACTTGACCGGCAGCAGGCGCTGCCACGGGCTGGTCAATGGTAAACGGTTTCTGGACCGGTACCAGAGCAGTCCGGCCATCAGGGGTAGTAGCAGCCACCAGCCAGGCCGCAGCCAGTGGGGCCAGTCTAGTGTCATACCCACCTCCGGGCTGCCCAGACCAGACTGATCAGCAGTGCTGCTGCCAGTGGCCAGCTGTAAAGGGGGCGGGTCTGATACTGCAGCAGGGCCGGCTGCAAGGCGGGCTCCAGACGGTCAAGGGTCTGGCCGACCGCAGCCAGCTGTCTGGCAGATTTCACATGAAAATAACGTCCGCCAGTCTGCCCGGCGATATGGATCAGCGTCTGTTCATCCAGTTCGACTGCGGCAGGGGCATAGTTCTGGTAAGCAGGCAGGTCTCTGGTCCGAACCGGATCGCTGCCAATACCCACGGTATAAATACGCAGCTGTTCGCTGGCCGCCAGCCGGGCGGCAGTCAGTGGGTCAAGGGCGCCACCGTTACTGGCCCCATCGGTGACCAGCAGCAGTACCCGGCTGTGGGCCGGTACGCTGCGCAGGTGTTTCAGGGCCAGCAGGACTGCATCGCCAATGGCTGTGGTATTGCCTGCCATGCCAACCCGGGCTTCTTCCAGCCAGGTGCGGATGATCTGGTGATCAAAGGTCAGCGGAGCCTGCAGATAGGCCTGACTGCCAAACAGGATCAGGCCGGTCCGGTCCCCGTGGCGCTGTCCGATAAAAGGGCCAAACAGCTGCTGGACCATGGCCAGCCGGCTGATATTCTGTCCCTGCCAGTACATGTCCGGCAGATTCATCGAGCCGGAGATGTCCACGGCCAGCATCAGGCTGCGGCCGCTGGCGGGCAGCGCCAGCCGGTCGTCCAGCCATTGTGGACGGGTGGCCGCCAGCAGCAGTAACAGCCAGACCAGCAGGGCAAGGCCACCCGGCCAGCGCCAGAGGTGTTGCTGGCGTGCAGGCAAGCTGGCCAGCAGCGCTTCAAGCTCCTGGATAAACCCTGTCCGCAGCGCTGTCTGGTGCTGCCGGGCAGCCGGCCATAGCCAGCGGATCAGCCAGGGCAGGGGCAGCAGGGCGAATACCCAGGGCCAGGCCAGTGAAAACTCAGGCATGCCTGCGAATCCAGATTTCCACCGCGCTCCGGATGCCTTCCAGTGTCCGGGCATCCAGCCGGCATTCTGCCCGGTAGGCGCCATCAACCAGAATCATCCAGCGGCTCAGGCCTGCCGCCGGACAGCGGCTGTCCAAGAACGCCAGCCAGCTGCGGCCACTCAGCGTATGCGGGTGATCCTGTGGATAGCGGGTCCGGCACAACCGCTTGAGCAGGGCATTCAGTTGCTGCAGCCACTGACTGGCCGGGGCAGCAGGGTCAGGCAGCTCCAGCCGGGCCAGCTCCTCCAGGGCAGCCCGGCGCAGGGGGTCTTCTGTATCAGCGGTTACTACTGCTGGAGCAGCCCGGCTGCGTCGCCAGCACCAGCAGCCATAGCCAGCCAGTAGAGTGACCAACAGCAGCAGCCACCAGCCCGGCGCAGGGGGCCACCAGCCCGGTGGTGATGGCAGGACGGGTGGCGCCAGGGTCTCAGAGGGGTTCATCAGGGTCTCCGGCCGGGTAGCAGGTGCTGCTGAAGCTGTTCGAGGGCAGGTCTTGACGTTTCCAGTGGCAGCAGCGGCGCACCGAGGCGCAGGGACAGCTGCTGCCAGCGCTGCTGCCGCTGCAGGGCCTGCTGGTGATAGGCCAGGCGCAGGGCTGAATTATGGGTATCGATCTCAAGAGTACTATGGCCATCCGGGCTGGTAAAATGCAGCAGGCCAGCGCTGGGCAGGGCGTGATCCAGCGGATCGGCCAGCGGCAGGAGCAGCAAATCGGTATGCCGCCCCAGCAGCTGGCACTGCTGTTCCGCCTGTTCATCCAGTGCCCGCTCACCACAGATAACAATGGCCAGGCTGCCGGGTCGCAGGATTTCCCGGGCCCGGCGCAGCGCCATGACCAGACTGGCCCGGTTGCCGGCTTCTGGCGGGTGGCCATCCGGCCCAAGCTGCTGGTTGGCCGTAGCCAGCTGGTGCAGCAGTTGCAGCAGACCCTGCTGGCTGCGCCGGGGTCTGATTTCCCTGAAGCAGGTATCGCCAAAGATCAGTCCGCCGACCCGGTCATGATGGCCCAATGCACTCCAGCCCATCAGGGCACAGGCCTCGGCAGCCAGAACAGACAGCAGCTGGCGGGAAGTTCCCAGAAACAGCTGTTGGCTCTGCTCGGTCAGCAGATAAATGGGCCGCTCCCGTTCTTCATGGTAAAGCTTGGTGTAAGGCTCCTGCATTCTGGCTGTAACCCGCCAGTCGATATTGCGTACGTCGTCACCGGGCTGATAGCGCCGTACCTGGTCAAAGTCAATGCCGCGTCCGCGCAGGTGGGCATGGTGCAGCCCCAGCAGCGCACTGCGCCGTTGTGGGGTGGAGAACAGGGGCAGTTCACGGGCCGCCCGGCGCAGGGCAATCAGATCCGGCAGGCTGCTGTAGAGTCCGGTCTGTGGCATGTCAGGCGACCGCCACCACGTCCAGGATCCGCTGCAGGACCTGATCGCGGCTGATATCAGCGGCTTCGGCTTCAAAGGACAGGATCAGCCGGTGGCGCAGTGCATCAAAGAGTACGGCCTGAATATCCTCCGGGCTGACAAAGTCGCGGCCGGCCAGCCAGGCATTGGCCCGGGCACAGCGGTCCAGGGCTATGGTGCCCCGTGGGCTGGCACCACAGGCGATCCAGCGGGCCAGTTCGGCATCAAATTTGGCCGGTGTCCGGGTAGCCATGACCAGCTGGACCAGATACTCCTCCACTGCATCGGCCATATGCAGGCCCAGCAGCTCCTGGCGGGCGCTAAAAATAGCCTGCTGGCTGACCCGGTAGCCAGGTCCAGGTGAGGTGCTATTGCCGGCCACCTCGCTGCGGGCCTGCTGCAGGATGCGCCGTTCAACGGCAGCTTCCGGATAGCTGATCCGCACATGCAACAGAAAGCGGTCCAGCTGGGCTTCCGGCAGGGGATAAGTGCCTTCCTGTTCAAGCGAATTCTGGGTGGCCAGCACCAGAAAGAGCGGCGGCAGCCTGTACGTGCTACAACCGACACTGACCTGGCGTTCAGCCATGGCCTCCAGCAGGGCTGACTGTACTTTGGCCGGAGCCCGGTTGATTTCATCGGCCAGCAGCAAGTTGTGGAAGACGGGCCCCTGCTGGAAGACAAAGCTGCCGGTTTCCGGGCGATAGATTTCCGTGCCCGTGATATCGGCTGGCAACAGGTCTGGAGTGAACTGGATACGGTGGAATCCGGCTTCAACGCCTTCGGCCAGTTCTTTGATGGCACGGGTTTTGGCCAGGCCTGGCGCACCCTCAACCAGCAGATGGCCATCCGCCAGCAAGGCCATCAGCAAGCGGTCAATCAGGCGCTCCTGGCCAAAAATCCGGCTGGCCAGAAACTGGCGCAGCTCGACCAGAGCTTGACGGTGGTCCATGGGAATGTCCTTGTGGTCAATGGCTGACAGAGCGTTTCCGGTTTGCTGGCAAAGTGATACAGGGTATCCCGGTTCGGATCAGAAGTGCTGCCGCTTTGTTCCGGAGTGCCGGGACAGCGGGCAGGCAGGCCGTTATACTGCAGCCTTTCCCGTCATACCGCCTGGATTGCCCATGTATAACCTGGTCCGTGAACTTCTGTTCAGGCTTTCTCCGGAAACCGCCCATGATCTGTCCTTGGACCTGATTGGCGCCATGGGCCGGCTGGGTCTGGATACCCTGTTTCACAAGGGGCCGCCCGGCTTGCCCGTGCGGGTCATGGGTCTGGAGTTTCCCAATCCGGTCGGGCTGGCAGCAGGGCTGGATAAAAATGGGGTGGCCATTAATGGCCTGGCCCGGCTGGGCTTCGGTTTTATCGAGGTAGGCACGGTAACGCCGCGGCCGCAACCGGGTAATCCTCGGCCCAGGATGTTCCGTCTGCCGGAGGCCCAGGCCATTATCAACCGGATGGGTTTCAATAACCTTGGGGTGGACAGTCTGCTGGCCAGAGTGGAGGCCTCGCGCTTTAAAGGCATTCTGGGCATCAATATCGGCAAGAATTTTGATACGCCGGTTGAGTGGGCCGAGGAGGATTACCTGCTCTGCCTGGAAAAAGTCTACCACCATGCCAGTTATGTCACGGTTAATGTCAGCTCGCCAAATACTCCGGGTTTGCGCAGCCTGCAGTTTGGTGACTCCCTGCAGTCCCTGCTCAATGCTTTGCGCCAGCGTCGTGAAGATCTGGAAAACCGCCATGGTCGCAGGGTACCGCTGGCCATCAAAATTGCTCCGGACATGAGTGACGAAGAGATTGTCATGGTTGCCAGGACTGTGCTCCAGTCAGGCATGGATGCCATTATCGCCACCAACACCACGGTCGGGCGTGAGGGGGTCAAAGGAATGGCCCGTTCAGATGAAGCTGGTGGCCTGTCGGGCTTGCCGCTGCTGGAAAAAAGTACCCACACCGTGCGGGTGCTGGCGGACGCCTTGGGGGGGCAGCTGCCGATCATTGCGGTAGGCGGGATTACGGAAGGCCGGCATGCAGCAGAAAAAATCCGGGCGGGTGCCAGTCTGGTGCAGCTGTATACCGGTTTTGTCTATCGTGGACCGGCGCTGATCCGCGAGTCCATTGATGCTATTGCAGGCCTGCGCCAGCAGAGTTGAGACGAGACTGGGAGGGCTCCCCGCAAGGAAGAGCCCGCATGAGATCAGCCGTTAGCAGATGGCGTTAAGCTGATTGAGCCGCTGAAGACCGGCTGTGCCGATCAGGCCATCCCAGTTATCGTTGCGGCCTTCACGCCAGCCACTGAGCCAGGCCTGCCGGATGTCGAGGTGAGTGAAGGGGCAGAGGTCACGGGATTTGCCACTGATGCCATTCTGGTAGCCACGCTGAAAAGCTCTTTCCACGGGATCACGCTTGAGTCTTCTCATAGGGTTTGGCCCTCGCTGTTTATATTGGCCCGCCCGGCGGACGGGCTTGTTACTCGTTCTACCGGATTGTGACAGTCCGTGGAACAACCGTTTTCTTATAAAAGCCTTTTATAGCGATCTGGAAAATCATGAGCGAATGCTTTGAGCTGATTCTGACCTGCCCCAAGGGACTTGAACTCCTGCTGGCTGAAGAAGCTGCCGGGCTCGGGCTGGAGCAGCCCAAAAGCCAGGTGGCTGCCATTACCGGCCGTGGAACACTGGAAGCTGCGTACCGGCTGTGCCTCTGGTCACGTCTGGCCAATCGTGTCCTGCTGGTGCTGGCGCGCTTTCCCGTGGCGAGTGCGGATGACCTGTACCGTCAGGTTCATGCACTGGACTGGGCCGAGCATCTGGATAGCTGTGGCACGCTGGCGGTGGAGTTCACTGGTCGGGGTGCCGGGATTGATAACACGCACTTTGGCGCACTCAAGGTCAAGGATGCGATTGTAGACCGCCTGCGGACCACCAGTGGGCAGAGGCCCGGTGTGGACCGTCAGGATCCGGATTTGCGGATTCATTTGCATCTGGAGCCTGGCCAGCCCTGCCTGTCCCTGGATTTGTCCGGGCATAGTCTGCACCAGCGGGGTTACCGTTTGCAGCAGGGAGCCGCACCGCTCAAGGAAAACCTTGCTGCGGCCATTCTGCTGCGGGCGGGCTGGCCCAGGATTGCAGCTGAAGGCGGGGCACTGGCTGATCCCATGTGCGGCGCAGGAACCCTGCTGATAGAGGCAGGCCTGATGGCAGCTGATGTGGCGCCCAACCTGAAGCGCGGTCGCTGGGGCTTCACGGGCTGGCTGGGTCATATTCCGGCGCTTTGGCAACGACTGGTGGAAGAGGCAATGGCCCGGGCTGAAGCCGGGCTGGCCAGACCGCCCCTGTGGTTGCGTGGCTACGAGGCAGATCCCCGGCTGATCCAGCCGGCCCGTAATAATATCGAGCGGGCAGGGCTTGAGCACTGGATCAGGGTTTATCAGGGGGAGCTGAGCAGCTTTGCGCCCCATCCTGACCGTGGCCAGCACGGACTGGTGGTGTGCAATCCACCTTATGGAGAGCGGCTGGGGGATGAGGCCAGCCTGCTGTACCTCTACCAGCATCTGGGTGAGCGGTTGCGGCAGCATTGCCAGGGCTGGGAAGCGGCCATCTTTACCGGATCACCGGAATTATGCCGGCGCATGGGGCTGCGCAGCCACAAGCAGTATGCATTCTGGAATGGTGCACTGGCCTGCCGTCTGTTGCTGTTCAGGGTAACTCCTGAGCGTTTTGTTCTGGATACACCCTGCACATCTGATAATCAGGAGTACAAGGAGCGGCGTCAGCCGCTGGAGCCTGTTCCGGCCAGGCTGACAGAGGGCGGCCAGATGTTTGCCAACCGGTTGCGCAAGAATGCCAGGCAGCTGGACAAGTGGGCCAGGAACCGGGGAGTCAGCTGCTACCGCCTGTATGACGCGGATATGCCAGAGTACGCTCTGGCGATTGATCGCTATCAGGACTGGATACATGTTCAGGAATATGCCGCTCCACGCTCGGTGGACCCGGAGAAAGCCATGGGCCGGCTGCTGGATGCACTGGCAGCCATTCCGGTAGCATTGGAAATCTCTCCAGAAAACATTGTGGTCAAGCGCCGTGAGCGTCAGTCCGGTACACGGCAGTATGAGCGTCAGGCCCATGAAGGGCATTTCATTGAGGTGCAGGAGGGGAAAGCCCGGCTGCTGGTCAATCTGACAGACTATCTGGATACCGGGCTTTTTCTTGATCACCGGCCGCTGCGTCTGCAGCTGTTTCAGGAGGCCAGGAGCAAGCGCTTTCTCAACCTGTTCTGCTATACGGCAACCGCTACCCTGCAGGCTGCACTGGGTGGTGCCTGGCAAACCACTAGCGTGGACCTGTCCAAAACCTATCTGGACTGGGCCCGGCGCAATCTGGCCCTGAATGGGCTGTCCGAGCGGCACCGGCTGGTTCAGGCCGATGTTCTGGCATGGCTGGGACAGGATATGGAGTTATACGATCTGATCTTTATTGATCCTCCGACCTTTTCCAACTCCAAGCGGATGACCGGAGTGTTTGATGTACAGCGTGACCATCCACAGCTGATTGACCTGGCCATGGCCAGACTGGCGCCGGGAGGTGTGCTGTATTTTTCCAATAACTTCAGGCGTTTTGTGCTGGATGTGGGACTGGTGCAGCGCTATCGGGTTGAAGATATCACCGCACAGAGCATTGACGAGGATTTTCGCCGCAGTGGAATGATCCACCGGGCCTGGCGCCTGCAGGCCCGGGAAAAGTCGGCTAGCGCTGGTAGAGACTGACCAGGATCTGGTCCAGGATAGCTGAGGCGCCCCAGGGCTGGTTGTGATTCAGGATAGCGACTACAACCCAGTGATGGCCTTCCCTGTCCTGGCTGAAACCGGCAATAGCCCGGACGTTGTTTAATGTACCGGTCTTGATATGGGCCTTGCCGGCCAGACCCGTATGACGCAGGCGCTTGCGCATGGTGCCATCCATCCCGGCCAGGGGAAGGGAGGCGATGAATTCGGCCGCATACGGGCTCTGCCAGGCCGCTTTCAGCATCCAGGCCATTTCCCTGGCGCTGATCCGCTCGGTCCTGGACAGCCCGGAGCCGTTTTCCATTACCAGCTGTGAGGCATCAATACCCTTTGCAGCCAGCCAGTTATGGATGGCCCGCTGGGCTGCCATGCCATCATTGCCATCTGCTGCTGTACGGAACCGGGCACCAATGCCCAGAAACAGCTGACGGGCCATGGTGTTATTGCTGTACTTGTTGATATCCCGGATGATTTCAACCATATCCGGCGAGTAACTCCGGGATAGCAGACGGGCACTTTGGGGCACAATGCCTGAGCGGTCACTGCCCTGAATCTGGCCACCCAGCTCCTTCCAGATGGCCCTGACCGCGCCGGCTGCATAGGTTGGGTGATCAAGCAGGGCCATGTAAACCTGGCTGGTGCAGCCTTCAGCCAGCTTGCCGCTTACCGTTAGCTGCAGTCCACCTGTTGCCTGCCGGGCCGGAGTGAAATGGACTTCCGGCACTGCTGCGCAGCGGCCCGTGCTGTTGGCCAGGGCCTGCACCTGATTGTTGATCTGGATGCTTTCAATGGGAGGCTCACTGCTAACCTGCGTTTTTCCGCCCTCGCTGCGCACGATAAAACGCAGGGACTTCAGGTTGACCAGCAGGGCGTCTGGTGTGACCAGAAAGGGCTTGCTGGTATCACGGCCATCGTCATTAAACGCTACCAGCTCTGGCTTGATGAAGTAGCTGCGGTCCAGAACCAGGTCGCCACGGATCTGCTGTACACCATTGGTCCGCAGATCCCGTAACAGCAGCCAGAGTTTTTCCATGTTGAGCTTGGGATCACCACCACCTTTCAGATACAGGTTGCCATCCAGCACGCCGTTCTTCAGTGGCCCGTCAGCATAGAACTCGGTACGCCATTTGTAAGTAGGGCCAAGCAGCTCAAGAGCAGCATACGTGGTAACCAGCTTCATGGTTGAAGCTGGATTAAGGGATACATCCGCATTGAGCACCGTAGGCTGTGCAGTACTGTCCAGTGGCAGCATGACTAATGAGAGTGCTGAAGATGGGATGCCGTTTTTCTGCAGCAGGCCTGCCACCTGGGGGGGAAGTGACAGCGCGGTGTCCGCAGAAATGTTGCTGCTGAAGAGCAGCAGGGCAGCACAGAGCAGCTTTCTGGAGAAAGCCGGCCACCAGATGAGGTTCTGGTGACTGAAAACAGGACGTGGCATGGTGAGAGGTATCCGGCGGATCAGAACTAGAGCGGCGGGCGTGATATCCCTGTACAGGCTTTCCGGAGGAACGAGGCGACCTGCCAGAACACTTGCAGGCTGAAGGTTACACCCAGACTGATGGCCAGACCAATACAGACATTGATCAGTCGCCACTCGGGCGCGTACCAGTCCTGGGCCTGGGCTTCGGTGACCAGCAGGAAACACAGGCCCGTCTGCAGGGCAAAGGTATCACCGGACTTTGCCTGGAAGGCGCGCAAAACCAGCAGCAGGGGAATCAGGATTGCCAGCATCAGGTCCTGGGCATTGGCCAGATAAAAACCAGCGGCAATCAGTACCAGGGCCACAGCCAGCATGGCCAGTCCGGTTGACAGGATCCGTAGCAGGCTGGGCTGTAGACAGAGATGCAGGCTGATATAGACCGGTACGGTCAGCCAGTACTCTCTGGGTACTGGCAATAACAGCAGGCACAGGCCTGCTATCAGGCTAGATAGCAGGCAGGCCAGCGCATACAGCCACCAGGTTGAGGGTGGCATCCGCAGGGCCTGCCGTTTCATGATCCGGCCCAGCTGGCGGAGAGTCAGTGAGTCCGGCCACAGGGGCAGGGCATACAGCAGGCGTAAACTGAAACCCAGCAATGAAACCCATAACCCGCCCAGAACAAACAGGGCAGCAATGGCACAGGGATTGTCGAAATGCCCTAATCCATACTGGCTTTGTCCAATGCAAAAGCAAATGGCCAAAGTAACACCCAGCTTGCCTGTTTCATTACCATAACGCTGTAGCCAGGCCAGCAGCAGGCCACAGCCGGCAAACAGGGAAAGGCTGGACAAAGTTGAACTGTCTGCCCAAAAACCAAGCGCGATACTGGCGGCACCCAGCAGAATCAGTAGCAACATGCCAGGCATGCCAAGCCGTTGCAGTGGATGTGCCTGGGCGGCGGTGCAGGCGCCCATGGTGGCCCAGAAAAAACCGGGATTACGGGTCAGCAGGCTGAGGATCAGTGGCAGGGCACAGCCCAGGGTGGCAATAATGGCCATTCCCCAGTGGGGTTGGCCAAGCTGGTGCAGAAAGGCACGAAGCAGGCGGCTAGACACACGATTGCCCGGTCATGGCTCTGGCCATTTCTGTTGCATAGCTGTCAGTCATTCCGGCGATGAAATCCACCATGCGCAAAAAGGACTGGTACAGCGAGCTGCCAGGGTATGGCGCATTGTTACCCAGCAGGTCAAGAATACGACGGCTCCTGAATGAAGGATCACGGCCTGCATGCTGTTGCAGGGCAGCACCACAGAAGGCCTCCAGCAGAATTTCCAGGGTAGTGTAGGCTCCGATTTCATGCAGGGTTTTTCGCTTGTCCTGAAAAATTTTTTGCCGGGCCATGGCTTTGGCCCTGAGTACGCACTCCCGGGCTGGGCCCTGCATATGTTCGACCAGATCACCTGGCAGGTTTCCGGCCAGCAGGGCCGACTGCTGGCGTACAAAAGCTCTGGACGCTGCGTTGGTCAGGTGTTCAATGGCTTTTCCTCTCAGAATAGCCAGCCGGCGGCGCTGCGAGCTATCTGGTCCAAGCTGGCAATAGGTGGCGGGCAAGTCATCACCAACCAGGTCAAGCAACAAGGGCTCCACATCACGATAGTCCAGCAGCTCCATTTCCAGACCATCTTCAAGGTCAATCAGGGCGTAGCAGATATCATCAGCCGCCTCCATCAGATAAACCAGTGGGTGACGGGCCCAGTGCTGGAGTTTAAGGCAAGGCATGCCTAGTTTGCTGGCAACCTGCTCCAGTAGGGGAAGATCCTGCTGGTAGCAGCCAAATTTGTACTTTTTGTAGCCCGCCGTATCCATGTGCCGCGAGCTCCATGGGTATTTCAGATAAGCCCCCAGCGTGGCATAGGTCAGGCGCATGCCACCATCAAACTGATGGTATTCAAGCTGGGTCAGTACCCGCAGCCCTTGGGCATTTCCCTCAAAATTCAGGAAATCAGCCTGCTCCTGAGGGGGCATATCGTCCAGCCACCCCCGCCCGGCAGCCATATGGAACCAGTGACGGATGGCATCCTCGCCAGAATGGCCAAAAGGCGGATTGCCAATGTCATGAGCCAGACAGGCAGACTGTACAATCATTCCCAGATCTTCGGGCAGGCACCAGTCTGGCAGGCTATCCCGGATGACTTCGCCTACCTGCATGCCCAGAGAGCGGCCAACACAACTGACCTCAAGGGAGTGAGTCAGACGGGTATGAATATGGTCGTTGCTGGATACCGGGTGGACCTGGGTCTTGCGCCCAAGACGCCGGAACGCGCCGGAAAAAATGATCCGGTCATGATCTTTATGGAATGGGCTGCGGCCGGGCTCTTCTGGCGCATGGGTCTCCTTGCCCAGCCGCTCATGGGTCAACAGTTGATGCCAGTCCATCGCGTGGGCTCCAGCCGGTCAGGGCAAAGGTCGGTACGGGGCTTTGTCTGGATCTGGCACTGTGCTTTCTGTGGTTCCTGAACGAATTATCCGGATCAGCGGATATAAGGTAACCCCTATTCTCGCCAGGGTTCCAAGCCGCCCAAGGCGCCGGCCAAACAGGGCCAGAACCGCAGTGGCCGCAAGCATGAGCGGCTCCTGGCGGATACTGCGCTGCTTTGTCAGCACTGATTTGACCTGGCCCAGCGGATGCAGCAGCGGCTGGATATGAAAATGCACCTGCTGACGCTGCATTTCCAGCCGCTGGCGAACCAGCGCCTTACGGATTTCCCGCTCCGTGCGGGTTGTCATGGCAGTAACTCCCTGCTGCGGGCAAGCTCCTCAAGTGTAGCCTGGAAGGGCGGAGGGTTGTGCCGGAGCTGACGTACAAGCCGGCCAAGCGTGACCAGTAAAGCACACAAATAAAAACTGCAGATCCCCAGAATAGCCATCATCCGGTGACTATCCCAGAAGTAGACAATCAGGGCAGCAGAAAGCCCGGTCAAGACCAGCAGGGTCAGCACCAGGCAGAGACCCGTCAGAACGAGCACCTGCAGGGCGTGACTTTTCTCTTCCTGAAGCTCAATACCAAACAGTTGGAGATGACCCTCCAGCAGGCCAGCAACGGCCCTGCCAAGCTTTTTGATTGAAGGTCTGGGCAGTCCATCAGGGATGCCAGTCATGGTCTAACTCCTGGCCTGTCAGCGGCGAATAATCATGCCCAGCAGAAATCCGGCGCCCGCAGCAACTCCCAGTGCCTGCCATGGTCTGGTATGGATATAGCGTTCGGCCTGATACAGCGTTTCCTCATAGTTATTACGGGCACTGGCCTCATGCTCCTCCAGCAAACTTCTGGCTCTGGCGAGGTTTTCGCCCAGACGATTACGCAGCTCATCGGTCTGCTCGGTGGCCACATCCTGAGTATGGCGAAGCAGCCGCTCCGTATCGCCAATCAGGGTCTGGAGCTCATCAGCCAGTACATCATGGGCTGCCTGAAGATTGCGGCGGTGGGCTTCCTTGTCAAATAACGGTCTGTTTCCCAGGTTGGCAGATGTTCCGGATGAACAGTGGACAGGTTCTGTGGTCATACCGCAGCTCCAAAATGAAATCATGATAACGGATTGTGATTCTAGCCCAAGAGTGGAAAAACTCTTCCTGTCACTGCCATATTTCATTTTCATGATCTGGCGAATATTTTGTTACGTAATGACTAAAAGTGTCGCAGCCAGCGATTGCCGAAAGAAAAATAGGCATCATGAAGCGCTTTCTGCAGTTGCTCTATTGAGCATCTGTGCAAAGATAAAAAAGCAGGCTCTCCTGGGGAACATCGATCAGGCAGTGAGCTGCGCAACCCCGGAATTTCGATCTCAAGGACCCACATGATTAAAAAGTGCCTCTTTCCCGCTGCCGGCTACGGCACGCGCTTTTTACCTGCAACCAAAGCCATGCCCAAGGAAATGTTGCCGATTGTCAACAAGCCATTGATCCAGTATGGGGTTGAAGAGGCTCTTGATGCTGGTTTGAAACAGATTGCCATTGTGACTGGGCGCGGCAAACGCTCTCTGGAAGATCACTTTGACATCAGCTACGAGCTTGAACACCAGATCCAGAATACTGACAAAGAAAAATATCTGGTGGGCATCCGTCGCCTGATTGACGAATGCAAATTTTCTTACACTCGTCAACTGGAAATGAAAGGACTTGGCCACGCCATTCTGACTGGACGGTCTCTGATAGGAGACGAACCCTTTGGTGTGGTACTAGCCGATGACCTCTGTCTGAATATTGATGGTGATGGCATTTTGACCCAGATGGTCAAACTGTATAATCAGTTCAGATGTTCAATTGTGGCCATTCAGGAAGTGCCACCGGAAGAAACCTATAAATATGGGGTGATTTCTGGTGATATGATTCGCGAAGACATCTTCAGAATAACCGATATGGTTGAGAAGCCAAAGCCTGAGGATGCGCCATCAAATCTGGCTATTATTGGCCGGTATATTTTGACGCCAGATATTTTTGGCATTATCGAGAAAACTGCACCAGGCAAAGGTGGGGAAATTCAGATTACTGATGCTTTATTACAGCAGGCAAAGGCAGGATGTGTGCTGGCCTATAAATTCAAGGGGCAGCGCTTTGATTGTGGTAGTGCGGAAGGTTATATCTCTGCCACAAACTACTGCTATGAAAACTTTTACCTGACTGGAAAAGCTTTCAGCTGATTTTTGGTTTGGCCGGACGGTACGCCGTCTGGCTAATGCATTCATAACTGTATCAGGGGATAGCTGATCCATGTCTTTTGACTTCGATCTGTTTGTAATTGGTGCTGGCTCTGGTGGAGTCCGGGCAGCACGCTTTGCTGCAAGCTATGGTGCCAAGGTTGCTATTGCTGAAAGCAATGACCTCGGTGGAACCTGTGTCAATGTTGGATGTGTTCCAAAAAAATTACTGGTTTACGCTGCCCAGTATTCTGGAGAGTTTGCCCATGCTGAAGGTTATGGCTGGCATGTGGCAGCTACAGACTTTAGCTGGGAACAGTTGATTAAAAATAAAAACTCTGAAATCCACAGGCTTAATGAAATCTATAAAAATTTGCTGCAAGGAAGTGGTGTCACGCTATATAAAGGGAAGGTTGGCATTTCTGGGGTAAATGAAGTAAAACTAAACAATCGGAGTATTACAGCTAGGCACATTCTGATTGCCACTGGATGTGCTCCATTTGTTCCAGACTTTTCGGGCAAGGAGCATGTTATTACCTCAAATGAGGTTTTTTACCTTAAGCGACTTCCAGAAAGGATTGCCATTGTTGGTGGTGGTTATATCGCCACTGAGTTTGCGTCCATATTTAATGGGCTTGGCTCGGAAACGTCGCTAATTTATCGCGGTGATTTATTTGCTAATGGTTTTGATGATGGTTTGCGCAAGCACTTGAGAGATGAAATGCTCCTAAAAGGAGTCAATATTCATTTTAATAGTAATATTTCGCAAATCGTAAAATCACAAGATGGCATATATAAGTTGACACTGGATAATGGTCAAGTGCTGGATGCAGACTGCATCCTGTATGCCACTGGACGACGCCCTATGACGGATGGTTTAGGCCTAGAAAGCTTGGGTATCCGGCAGGATAGCCGGGGGCACATCTTGGTCGATGAAAATTATCGTACAAATATTCCATCAATTCTGGCAATTGGTGATGTAACGGGAAGCGTGCAGTTGACTCCTGTTGCTCTAGCTGAGGGCATGGCGGTAGCAAAACGCCTGTTCAAGCCTGAAGAATATCAGCCAGTCGATTACAGCTTGGTTCCGACAGCTATGTTTAGCCTGCCCAACCTTGCGATGGCTGGCCTGACAGAACAACAGGCCAAGGCAAAAGGCTTCAGGCTTAAAATTTATGAAAGCAAGTTTCGTCCCATGAAGCTGGTACTGACGACCGACCAGGAAAAAACACTGATGAAACTGGTGGTGGATGCGGAAACAGACCGGGTGCTTGGCTGCCACATGGCTGGCCCTGATGCAGCCGAGATCGTGCAGGGAATGGCTATTGCCATAAAATCAGGTGTAACCAAGCGGATACTGGATGAAAGCATTGGCATCCATCCCTGCTCTGCTGAGGAGTTCGTTACCATGCGCACGCCGGTTCATATTGATTAGAAACAGGGTTGACATGCGGCAGGGCTGCTGTAGAATGCGCGGCCTCGGTTGAGATGAAGCAGAAACCTCCGGGTCA
>DIDB01000137.1 GCA_002417905.1 Pseudomonadaceae bacterium UBA5811 | reverse complement strand
CGTCGATGTGCTCAACACCATGAGCAACCCGGAGCTGCCGCTTACCGTAACGGAATACGATGAATGGGGTGATCCCGGCCAGCCGGAAGTACGCGAACGCCTGCGCAGTTATTCACCCTATGACAATGTCCGCGCCACGGCCTATCCGGCCCTGCTGGCCACCGCTGGCTATCACGACAGCCGGGTACAGTACTGGGAGGCAGCCAAGTGGGTTGCCCGGCTGCGGGCAACCCGGACCGATGACCGGCTGACCCTGCTCAAAACAGAGTTTTCGGCCGGACATGGTGGCCAGAGCGGCCGCTACCAGGCCCTGCAGGAGGTGGCGCTGGAATACGCTTTCCTGCTGAAGGTACTGGGCCGGACGGCCGGATAGGACAACCCGGCCAGCCATCCGGACTGCCGGACGGGTGGCCTAGGGCTCGTGGTCGCAATCCGGGCCGTGCTCCTGCTCCTCACCCCTAGGTTCAAACTCCAGCTGCAGGCTGACCAGGTTGCTGGCCAGCGGCCGCAGCAGCAGGTCGGCATACTCCAGATCATCCGGGCCATCCTCCACCCCGATCATCAGCTGGCCATTATCCCCTGCCTGGATCCAGAGCTCCCGTCCCTGCCAGAGAATGGCCAGCCGGCGGCAGTCCAGCTGCTCCTCCGAACCATCTCCGTTTTCAATGATCACGGATACGTCATCACACATCTTGCATTCCCCCTCAGGTACAGGACAAAACCTCCGGACCACCGGCCACGCGGGCTCAGGTGTTCAGGACACGCTGCACGGCCCGCTCAAGGCGCTGCATGCCCTCATCAATATCGGCATCCTCAATAATCAGGCTGGGCGTAAAGCGCAGCACATCCGGCCCGGCCTGCAGGATCATCAGTGCCTCCTGCTCGGCTGCCGCAAAAAAGTCCTTCGCCCGCCCCCTGAAGGCCTCCGACAGCACGCCACCCAGCAGCAGTCCCGCACCACGGATCTCACTGAAAATGCCATGGCGGGCATTCAGGGCATTCAGGGCATCGGTAAAGCGGATCTGACGGGCCCTGACACCCTGCAAGACCTCTGGCGTATTAACGATGTCCAGCACCCGGCCAGCCACCGCACAGCCCAGCGGATTGCCACCAAAGGTGGTGCCATGGGAACCCACCTCCAGCTGGCAGGCCACCTCTTCCCTGGCCAGCATGGCTCCGATCGGGAAACCGCCACCCAGCCCCTTGGCACTGGTCAGAATATCCGGCGTCACTCCGTAATCCATATAGGCAAACAGACTGCCGGTCCGGCCCATGCCGCACTGCACCTCATCAAAGATCAGCAGGGCATCATGGGCATCACACAGCAGCCGGGCCCCTTCCAGATAGGCTTTTTCAGCCGGCAGGACCCCACCCTCGCCCTGAACCGGCTCCAGTACCACGGCACAGGTCTTATCCGAAATCGCCGCCTTCAGGGCTTCCAGATCGTTATAGGGCACATGGCTGATGCCCTGGATTTTTGGCCCGAAGCCATCCGAATACTTGGACTGTCCACCAACGGTCACGGTAAACAGGGTCCGGCCGTGGAAGCTGTTCAGCGCCGCAATGATCTCGCATTTCTCCGCACCAGACAGGTTAAAGGCATAACGCCGGGCCAGTTTGAAGGCCGCCTCATTGGCCTCCGCCCCGGAATTGGCAAAAAACACCCGGTCAGCAAAGGTGGCATCCACCAGCTTTCTGGCCAGCCGCAGGGCCGGCTCATTGGTAAAGATATTGGAAATATGCCAGAGCTGGCTGGCCTGCCCGGTCAGTGCCTCAATCAGGGCCGGATGGGCATGGCCCAGCGCGTTTACCGCAATACCGCTGGTAAAGTCCACCAGCTCCCGTCCACTCTGGTCCCAGACCCGGCAGCCTCGTCCACGCACCGGAATAAAGGCGGCTGGTGCAAATGTGGGCACAAAAACCTTGTCGAAATCGGCCCGTTCTACCGGAGTATGCGAAGCGGACATCAGGGTCTCCTGAAATACAGCATGGATGGAAAAAAGCGTGGCCAGCCACTGCGGGCAGACGCCGCAGCAGTGTAAACCCGGCCCGCCATAAATAAACGCCTGATCTGGAAATTCTCGGCACCCACCATGATCAGTGGAAAATATGACTGTATGGCCACCTGCATTTACCTGAACGGGCAATAGATCCGGCATACGACAAGACAAAAAATCTTTGCTTTTCCTGGATGACTCCGCTAAATTAGCGCGCCTAGGTAGCCCAGTGCTGCCGGTTCCGGTGAGGTGTCCGAGCGGTTGAAGGAGCACGCCTGGAAAGTGTGTATACGGGAAACCGTATCGAGGGTTCGAATCCCTCCCTCACCGCCAGAACACCAGAAAGCCCTGCACCATGCAGGGCTTTCTGCGTTTATTCCTGCCCGAAATTCATTGAACACCAGGGGCCAGACCGGAGTGGCCCAGAGCACTCATCTGTTCGGCGGTCATTGGCCGGCCCAGCAGATACCCCTGCAGGGCATCACAACCCAGCCGGGTCAGAAACTGCTGCTGCTCCGTATTTTCCACACCCTCGGCCACGATATTCAGCCCCAGCACCCGGCCCAGCGCGATAATGGCCGAAATGATGGCCGCATCATTGCTGTCCCTGGCCAGGTCACGGACGAATTCCCGGTCAATTTTCAGCTCCGAGGCTGGCAGGCGCTTGAGGTACATCAGACTGGAATAGCCAGTGCCAAAATCATCAATGGAAATACGTACCCCCATCGCCACCAGCCGGTCGAGAATCACCAGGCTGGCCTCGGCATCATGCATGGCCGTGGACTCGGTGATCTCCAGAATCAGGTGACGTGGATCCAGGGCATGGCGGTCCAGGGTCTGCCGGACCAGCCCGGCCAGGTCCGGATGGGCAAACTGGACCGCAGAAATATTGACGGCCACGCTCCAGTCCCTGTGGCCCTGCTCCAGCCACTGGCGCATCTGGCTGCAGGCCTGGTCCAGCACCCAGGCGCCTATGGGAATGATCAGTCCGGTTTTTTCAGCCATGGGAAGAAAATCATCCGGTGATACCATGCCCCGCTCCGGATGCTGCCAGCGCAACAGGGCTTCACAGCCTGTAACCGGCCCGCCGGGTGCCCGGAACTTGGGCTGGAAGTGCAGGACCAGCTGGTTTCTTTCAACCGCATGATAGAGGTCATGACGCAGCTGCAGAAATGCCAGGGCATCCTGGCTCATGGATTTCCGGAAAAAGCAGTAGCCATTGCGCCCCTGCTCCTTGGCGCGATACATGGCGGTATCTGCATTGGTCAGAATCTGTTCGCCGGTAACCCCGTCATTGGGATAAATGGCGATCCCGATACTGGCCGAAACCTGTACCTCATGCCCCATGACCGCGCAGGGCTGGCTGACCACATCAATCAGCTGTTTCGCGAAACGCGCCACATCATCAGGTGTACAGGCCAGCATCACCACCACAAATTCGTCCCCGCCCAGACGGGCTACCGTATCCCCACGCTGCACGCAGGACCGGATACGGCTGGCTACCTCCACCAGCAGCTGGTCGCCGGCAGAATGCCCATAGGCATCGTTAACCGACTTGAACCCATCCAGATCCATAAAAAGCACGGCAAACTGCTGCTGGTTGCGGCTGGCAGCAGCCCGGACAGCATCGGCCAGACGGTCCCGGAGCAGTGCCCGGTTGGGCAGCCGGGTCAGGCTGTCGTAAAGAGCCAGCTGCATCAGTTCAGAGTTGGCTTCCCGCAGCGAAGCGGCCAGCCCGGCGGTGTGATGCTCAAAACGGGTATCCAGTACCGAGACAATAAGGGCAATCGCCATCACCCCAAGGGTAATGATCACGACCAGCACCGCCAGCCACTGAACATTCAGCCCGCTGTTGGCTGCCAGGCAATAACTCCCGGCCGGAAAGCGGGCGGCAGCCATGCCGGTATAGTGCATCCCGACAATGGCGCAGCCCATGACAACTGCAGCGGCCAGACGGCGGGCCAGCAGATTCCGCGACTCATTGCGCAGCCGGAAGGCAATCCACAGGGCCACGCCCGAAGCCAGCACGGCGATAATGACCGACAGGCCGAACCACAACGGATCGTATTCAATCCCCGGGAATATTCGCAGGGCGGCCATGCCGGTATAGTGCATGCCCGCAATGCCACTTCCCATCAGCAGTGCCCCGCCACACAGATAACGCCGGGGCAGTTCCTGACGGCTGACCAGCCACAGCGAAAAGGCCGAGGAAACAACCGCCATCAGCATCGACAGCCAGGTCAGAATCAGGTCATATCCCAGCGGAATCGGCAGGCTGAAGGCCAGCATGCCCACAAAATGCATGGACCAGATGCCCATGCCCATCGCAATGGAGCCACCCAGCAGCCAGAGCCCGGCTACCCGCCCCCGGGCTGCCGAAATCCGCCCGGCCATATCCAGTGCCGTATAGGCCGAGATGACCGCTACCCCGAGAGAAAGGAAAACCAGCGTCAGGTTGTAACTGCCGACCAGCATAAGACTCCTGTCAGACACGCATCATGGATTTGTGGATACACAGCCGGGCCGGCCCGATCATTCAGGCAAAGACAACCGTCTTGTTGTCATGGACCAGCACCCGGTCCTCCAGGTGATAGCGCAAACCGCGGGACAGCACCATCTTCTCGACATCCCGGCCCAGGCGGACCATATCGTCAATACTGTCACGATGGCTGACCCGCACCACGTCCTGCTCGATGATGGGACCCGCGTCCAGCTCTTCAGTCACGTAATGACAGGTTGCGCCGATCAGCTTCACGCCCCGCAATGAAGCCTGGTGATAAGGCCTGGCGCCCACAAAGGACGGCAGGAAGCTGTGATGAATATTGATGATCCGGTGGGCAAAGTCCTGGCATAGGACCGGCGGCAGGATTTGCATGTAACGCGCCAGAACCAGGGTATCCGCTTCATGCTCATGGACCAGCCGGGTCACCTCGGCAAACGCTTTCTGTTTGTCTGCAGGATCAACGGGCACATGAACGTAGGGAATGCCATGCCATTCCACCATGCTGCGCAGATCCTCGTGATTGGCAATGACACAGGGTATCTCGCAATCCAGTTCGCCACTGTGCCAGCGATGCAGCAGATCACTCAGACAGTGGGATTCCCGGCTGGCCATCAGGATAACCCGCTGGCGCCGGGCAGAATCCGTGACCCGCCAGATCATGGAAAACTCTTCGGCAATGGGCGCAAAAGCCTGACGTAACGCCTCCAGTCCAAAAGGCAGGGAATCTGCCCGGATTTCATGACGCATGAAAAACCAGCCACTCTGGTTATCCGAATGGTGGTTGGCTTCCGTGATCCAGCCATTGTAGGCCGTCAGAAAGTTGCTGACCCGGGCAACAATGCCAACCCGGTCAGGACAGGCAATGACCAGCCTGAAGGTTCTCATCAACAAAAACTCCGGAATATTCAAGTGGAGGCATTCTAGCGCAGCCGGGTTTTTCTCCATATTCCGGCCCTGTAATTACTTGCGGCCAGGCCTCTGGCCTTTTGCACCTGTCCGCCAGATAGTTTCATTCTGGCAGTTGCCAATATATAAACTGGACTTACAGCATAATGGCTCTGCAGAACAGAAGTCATTGCCACCAAAGTTCAAAATAAAAACCATAGTTTTACTTGCTATCAGAGACTGCTAGTATTTGAAGATAAATCGACCTTACTGGATAACCTCATGTCCCTGATTAATGAATACCGCACAATAGAAAGCAACATCAAAGCACTCCAGCAACGCCTTGAAGGCCTGTCGCAGGACAGCAACCTGCAGCGTGAACTGGAGTTTGAAGGAAAACTCCACGGGCTGATGGAGAACTACCAGAAGTCAGCCCAGGATGTTCTGACCCTGCTGCAGGCCGGACAGGCCAAGGCAGCCCGTACCGGAAAAGCTGCGAGCACCGCGCCCAAAAGAATCCACCGGGCCAAACAGTACCGGAATCCCCATACTGGCGAAACCATTGAAACCAAAGGCGGCAATCACAAGTTGCTCAAAGAATGGAAAAATCAGTGGGGTGCTGAAACCGTTGAAAGCTGGGCAACGATCCAGGACTAACTTCAGGCCCTCTCCGCTTTAAGCATTGAGCCGTTATCTGGCAATACTTTTTATTTTTTATGTAACGCATTGCCAGAATAGCGGGATATTACGGCAAGGCGGGATAATTCTGTTCAAGATGCTGGACATATTCAAGCCACTGGCCCAGCACCAGCCGGTCTTCCATGCCCAGCCGGGTATCGGCCAGCAAAACACCGGCCCTGCTCCGGAAAGCCTCCAGCGTATTGCCACGGCCCTCCAGCCCGTCATGCAGGCGGCAGGCACAGAATTGCCGCCAGCGCTGCTGTTCGGCCGCCGAAAGGCTCTCCGGAAAGTTTCTGGCCCGGTACCGGAATAACAGCTCTTCCAGCCGGTTATCCCGGAACGGCCAGTGACGGCCCGCCAGCGCCTGACTGCTGGCCTGGCGCACCTGATCACACAACCGCCGGTCCGGATCTCCCATAAAGCCGTCATACAGCCGCAACTCCGGATCCACAGCGTGACCCGCTGCATCAGCCTGGTACAGCTGCTCCAGCCGGGGCAACCAGACTTCACGGTACTGGCCGATCAGGCTGACCCGGCTCCGGCAGGCTTCAACATCCAGACCCAGCCGGACCTGGTCCTCAGGCCGTAGCACTCCGGGGGGCGCAATAACCGGACAGCGGTTGATATGGACCAGCTTCAGGGCCACCGGCAGCTCTCCCTCCGCCAGCGCCTCCCGGCGGGTATACAGCCGCTCCCGCAACTGGTCAGCCTCCAGCGACCAGAGCGGTGATGGATCAGCCGCCAGATCATAAACAATCAGGGCATTGCGATTGACCGGATGCCAAGCCAGCGGCAATACCATGGCCAGATAGTGACGCTCCACCGAAAAGCGCCCGGAGACATGAACCAGCGGCCTCAACAGCTGGATCTGCTCCAGCACCCGGTCCTTGCGGCGCAGGGCATACAGATACTGGTAAAGCCTTGGCTGGCACTCGCGAACCCGCCGGGCCAGTGCAATGGTTGCCCGGACATCAGACAAGGCATCATGGGCCTGCAGATGCTCAAGGCCATTGGCCCGGGTCAGCAGTTCCAGCCGCAGGCTGACCCGCCCCTCCACCTCAGGCCAGTTCAGCCCTTCGGGGCGCAGGGCAAAGGCTGTACGCAGCAGATCAATCAGATCCCAGCGGCTATTGCCCGACTGCCATTCACGGGCGTAGGGATCATAAAAATTGCGGTACAGGGAGTAACGGGTTACTTCATCATCAAAGCGCAGGTTGTTATAACCTGCGACACAGGTCTCCGGAACCGCCAGAGCCTGATGCAGCCGGGCCATAAAATCAGCTTCGGAAAGCCCCGAGTGCTGCAGCTGTTCAGGCCCGATCCCGGTTACCAGACAAGCTTCCGGGGCCGGCAGAATATCGTCAGACAGCCGGCAATAAAGATTCAGCGGTTCACCAACCTCTTCCAGCGCCTCGGTCGTCCGGATACCGGCCACCTGGACGGGCCGGTCCAGCGCCGGAGAAACCCCCGTGGTTTCAAGGTCGTACCAGAAAATGCTCGCTACCATGTCTGTCTCCCCATCGGCACAGGCAACGAGTGTACCCGAGCCACCGGAAGACCGCCGGACACAACAGCAGCGGTGCCCAGCGGGAAATGGCCCGAAAGCCATCCCCCCTGAAAATACCGCTCAGAAACGGGTCGAGAAACCGGTATAGACCTGATAGTCGGGCGTATGGTCGTTCAGCCCAATATTGGTGCCGACATCCAGCTGGATGGTCGGCGTAACCAGAAAGGTGGTGGCAAAGTCCGCAGATGTTTGTGTATAGGTACCGTGCGGATCAAAGTTGTTATCCATCCACAGCTCACCAATAACTGAAACCGTCGGCGTCAGGGCCTTGGCCAGGTTGATCACGTTGGCCATATTGACGTGATGGCCATTGCCATCACTATCCACCAGCGCATCCACCTGGGGGCTGAATGTCAGGGTCAGCTCATAAGGCAGGTAAATATTGATCGGAATAGCCATCCCGCCCTCAAAACGCTCATTACCGATGCCGCCCCGGGCCGTTGGAATCTTGACATAAGGCAGCAGGCCAACCCGGAACCTGGCATCGGCATCGGTCAGCTGGCGTTTGTAGTACACATAAAGGTCGCCCACACTGTTCTGCCGGTGATGATCGCTTTTCACTGAAGTATGGGGCGCGAAGTTAACCTCAATGTCCGAGACATCATCCAGACCATATTTCAGGGTCGGGTTGGGGGCTGTCGTGGTATTGGTGGTAACACCACCATTCCGGTCATGACTGTAATTGAACAGATCCATCTCCACCTGCCAGTATCCTTTTGGCACAGTACAGACCGAGTTGGATTTGGTCGGGCGATTGGTACACAGCGGCGGCTCTTCAGCCTCGGCCTGACCACCCAGGGTTGCTGACATCAGGACAGCGCCAGTAATGAACCATGCATGACGGGACATGAGTTATCTATCCATAAACAGGTGTCGCAGCCCGGCAGCCCAAAAGAACCTGCCAGCCTGAAACATGTTTTTAACGGGTTCAGGATTAAATGGCTGTCCGGTACCTGCCGGTTTCCAATAAGCGAAATACCGGAGCCCTGCAGGTGACATGGCCAAGACCATGCCCGCACCGGAAACCCTATCCAGTTATATTCAGGTATAGCAGCGTCTTTTCCCGGAGCACTGGAAAAAGACGCAAAGAGAAGCCTGCCCCGAGTCCGGGGCAGAAACTTCCGGCCAGACACCACCAGCCCCTTCACGGGGCCTGCCATATCCGGCCATCACCGAAAAACTTGACCCTATCCAGCAGCCAGATACTGGCTGCCGGCCTCCTTCAGGCTTCTGGCAATCAACGGCACATTTCAGCCAGACGATTTCGCAATAGCCAAAGCACCTTTTAATCAGCCCAGCAAGTCAAAAGATAATCACTATCAAAAAATACCAGCCAATTAAGATACAAAAAGGAAATAATAGGTCAACAATTAACCGTATCGACAAAAAGCCTCGCCATTGCACAAAGAGCGCACAAATAATCAAGAAACAATATCATTAACATCAATTATAATTGATAATAAATACCATTTATCTATTATCATGCTGTTAGTAC
>DIDB01000081.1 GCA_002417905.1 Pseudomonadaceae bacterium UBA5811 | reverse complement strand
GGCTGGCTGTGGGGAGGTGTCCGGCGGCGTGGGGCGTCGGGCGGGGCTGGGGGTTGTCGGGGGGGGTGTGGGTAAAGCGGCTCGGGCGGCTCGCGGGGTCCGGGTGGTGGAGAGCTGGTCGTGGGGGCGCGGCAGGTGGGGAGACAGCGGTGACGGGTCGGGGGGTAGCGGCCGGAACAGGCCCAGTTCCGACCAGCCGGCTGGGGCATGAAAGTCACTGCCGGCACTGGCCATCAGTCCGGCTTCCCGGGTCAGGCGGGCCAGTGGGCCGAGCTGCTCCACGGGCTGCAGGCCATTGACCACTTCCAGGGCATGGCCGCCGAGCCGGGCAAATTCCTGCACCAGCCGGCGCCGTTTGCTGCCGGTCATGTCGTACTGCCAGGGATGGGCCAGGCTGATCCAGGCACCAGCGTGGCGCAGGGTTTCCATGGTCTGCTCCAGCGTAGGCCAGTGCTGCTTGACATCGCCGAGCCGGCCGGCACCCAGCCATTTGCGGAATGCTTCCTGGCGGTCCCGGACAAAGCCCTCCTGGACCAGATACTCAGCAAAGTGTGGGCGGGCCGGGGCATTGCTGCTGTCGCCCAGCGCCTGCTGGATGGCCCGGGCCCCTTCCAGGGTGCCCGGCATGCCATGGCGTGCCAGCCGCCCGGCAATGGTCCTGGCCCGCTGCCAGCGGCCCTCGTGCAGTGTCCGGGTGGCCTGGACAAGGGCGGGGGCCTCGCTGGCGAAAGCATAACCGAGAACATGTAGGGTCATGCCCTGCCAGCAGCAGGACAGCTCAACCCCGTTAATCAGCTGGATACCCAGTGCTGCAGCAGTACAGCGGGCTTCAGCCAGTCCTTCGATGGTGTCGTGATCGGTCAGGGCCAGCCGGGTGATGCCCTGCTCGCCCGCCCGCCTGACCAGCGCCGCCGGAGTCAGGGCACCATCCGAGGCGGTGCTGTGGCAGTGCAGGTCAACGGTCATGCGCGACACTCCTGGGCGGTATCGGGAGGCAAGGCACAAGCCAGATTCATGCCAGTTACTGGAGATGGGTAAGGGACACCCTGGGGTTGCCCGGTCATGATGTGTAATCAGGACGAACCCCGGGCCTGTATCTGCGGTCTGGTAACGGTTGTACTGCCCCGCGATCCGGATGCCCGGCAAATTGCTCCGCCCGGTCTGCCGCAGAAGGCGGTATTGTTGTTTCGCCATTTAACACAGGAGTTTTTTGATGCTGTACGCCATTGTTGCCACGGATATTCCGGATTCTCTTGAGCGGCGGCTGGCGGTCCGGCCCGATCATCTGGCCCGGCTGTCCCGCCTTAAAGAAGAGGGCCGGCTGGTGCTGGCCGGGCCATTGCCGGCGATTGATGCGGCGGATCCTGGCCCGGCCGGGTTTACCGGCAGCCTGGTGGTGGCTGCCTTTGACTCGCTGCCGGAGGCGGAGGCCTGGGCGGCGGCGGATCCCTATCAGGCCGCCGGCGTGTATGCCAGTGTGATGGTCAAGCCGTTCCGGCAGGTCATGCCCTGAATGCCGGGCTTCCCGCGGGGAGCCGCCGTTTTCCGGCCCGTTCGGGCGCTGACAGGTGATGCAGGATGCTGAGGCAATGAGCGAGCTGCTGTTGATTGATGATGACCGGGAACTGTGCGAGCTGCTGGCCAGCTGGCTGTCCCAGGAGGGCTTTGTGGTTACGGCCTGCCATGAGGGCGGGGCCGCCCGGACCCTGTTGCAGGCGCGGAGTTTTGATGCGGTGATTCTGGATGTCATGCTACCTGATGGCAGTGGACTGGATCTGCTGCGCCAGCTGCGCCAGGAACATGCCGGACTGCCGGTGGTCATGCTGTCGGCCCGGGGCGAGCCACTGGACCGGATTCTCGGCCTGGAGCTGGGGGCTGATGACTACCTGGCCAAACCCTGTGATCCCCGCGAGCTGACCGCCCGGCTGAAGGCCGTGCTGCGCCGCAGCCAGCCGGCAACGGTCGCCTGTGGTCTGGAGCTAGGTGATCTGGCTTACAGCCCGCTCCGGGGAGTAGTCAGCGTTGGCTCACAGGAAAGCAGCCTGACCCTGACCGAGGGGCGGATCCTTGAGGCCCTGCTGGAGCATCCGGGCGAGCCGGTGGACAAGCAGCAGCTGGCCCAGACTGCCCTGGGCCGCAAGCTGACCCTCTATGACCGCAGCCTGGACATGCATGTCAGCAACCTGCGCCGCAAACTCGGGCCCCATGCGGATGGCCGGCCCAGAATCCTGGCCCTGCGCGGGCGAGGCTACCTGTATCAGCCCGGCTGAGCTTTACCGATCCTTTACGCCCGCCTGACAGCATTTGACCCGGCACTGTCTACACTGGACTCATCCGGTTAACGCAACCGATCAACCACGAGGTGTAGAACATGAAACGTAACATCCTGACGGCCCTGGTCTTTGCTGCCACCCTGCCCACCCTGGCATTTGCCGGCACGGATTGCCCGATGATGGGGGGGGGTGCCGGGGACGGACTGGGCGCCGGGTTTGGTGCCGGACCCGCAGGCTTCCATCAGGCAGGCCCGGACCGTGGTCCGATGTTCGCTGACCTTGAGCTGACCCGCGAGCAGAAGCAGCAGGTACGCAAGCTGATGGCCGGTGAAATGAAAGCCCGGCACGGCATCACCCACCGCTACCTGGACAAGCTGCCGGAGGCGGACAAGGCTGCGATGAAAAAGGAAATGGATGACAGCCGTGACAAGACCCAGACGGCCATCCGTGCCCTGCTGACCCCGGAACAGCAGAAAACCTTTGATGAGCACCAGAAAGAAATGGATGCCCGGCGCAAGGAATTCGATGAATTCCTGAAATGGAAAGCCAGCCAGGCTGCTCCGAAAGCCCAGTAAGCCTGCCGCTCCGGCCGGCGGGCCGGAGCACACGCCATTTCTGCCGGCAGTCCGGCAGCGTCCGCCACGGGGAACCGCTACACTGGCGCCCCCTGGCTGACGACTGCTGGACTGCCGATGCTTTTTCAGACCCTGCCCCGCTGGAGATCCCTGTTGCGCTCGCTGTTCTGGCGGATTCTTGCAACCTTCTGGCTGGCCCTTGCCCTGGTGGCCGGGCTGTCAGTGCTGGTGGGGTACGCTTTGCAGCAGGATGCCTGGATCCTCAGCCAGCACCCGGCCGTGCGCAACCTGGCCGGAGACTGGACCCGGATCTACGAACGGCAGGGGGCTTATGAAGCCCAGGCGTTCCTGCAGCAGTGCAAGGAGCAGCGCCATCTGGATGTCCAGGTGCTGGGTGAAAACGGCCATCCGCTGGTGCGTGGTACCTTTCCGCCCCGGGCCGAGGCGCTGGAGCACCGGGAGCTCAATACCCGGCATTTGCCCTGGCGGCGCCTGACCCAGGAATACACCAGCCCGGCCAGTGGCGAGAATTACCTGTTCATTTACCGGATTCCCCGGGGGGAGCTGTTTGCCTGGCAGCGGGGCGGGCAGTTCTGGCTGCTGTGCGCCGGACTGATTGCCCTGGTGGTGCTGACCGGCTTCAGCCTGCTGCTGACGCTGTCCATTACCCGGCCCCTGAACCGGCTGCGCAGTGCGGTGCATGACCTGGGGCAGACGGCCTACCAGCGGGACTCCCTGGCCCGGCTGGCCCGGCGTCGTGATGAGCTGGGCGTACTGGCTGGCGACTTTAACCGGATGGGGGCCCGGCTGCAGGACCTGATCGACAGCCAGCGCCAGCTGCTGCGGGATGTCTCTCATGAGCTGCGTTCGCCGCTGGCCCGGCTGCGGGTGGCGCTGGCCCTTGCTGAACGGGCCCCGGCCGGTGAGCGCGAGGCCATCTGGCCCCGGCTGGCCCGTGAGTGTGACCGGCTGGGGGCGCTGATTGGCGAAATTCTTGCGCTGGCACGGATGGATGCTGACCCCGGTGCCAGCCAGCCGGTGGATCTGGCCGGTCTGCTGGCGCAGCTGAAAGACGATGCGGCGCTGCATGCTCCGGAGCAGCCGGTGGAAATTCGCCTGCCGGCCCGGCTGCCGGTTTTTTCGGGCTGGCCGGATCTGCTGGAGCGGGCACTGGAGAACCTGCTCAACAACGCCCTGCGTTTCAGCCCGCCGGGCCAGCCGGTGGAGATCAGCGTACAGCCCCGTGCGGGCTGGCTGGACATCTGTGTCCGGGATCATGGTCCCGGTGCGGCCGCCACAGACCTGCCCCAGCTGGGTACCCCGTTTTATCGGGCAGCCAGCCAGAGTGCCCCGGGTTATGGTCTCGGGCTGGCCATTGCCCGGCGGGCGGCGGCGCGGCATGGCGGCAGCCTGAAGCTGGCCAACCATCCACAGGGCGGTTTTCTGGCCTGTCTGTCCCTGCCTCTGCCGGAGCCGGGCAAGCCAGCCCGGCCATAACGCCGGGCGGCTTTATTTGCCCGGACGGGCCGCCAGGGTTATATCTGGCATATTGCCCAGCCATCAGGAGTAAGCCCCATGCACCCTCGAGTCCGGGAAGTCACCGAGCGGCTGGCCGGGCGCAGTCGCGCCAGCCGTGCCCAGTATCTGTCCCAGATGGCCGGGGCGGCCCGGGAGGGTGTGCAGCGCAGCCGCCTGCCCTGTGCCAACTTTGCCCACGGCGTGGCCGGCTGTGCCGGGACGCCGGATCTGCAGCCCCTGCAGTTGATGGAAGCGGCCAATGTGGCCATCGTCACGGCCTATAACGACATGCTGTCGGCCCACCAGCCCTATGCCGGAATGCCGGCGCAGATCAAGTCCGCACTGCGCGGCGTGGGCGCCACCGGCCAGGTGGCGGGGGGCGTGCCGGCGATGTGTGACGGTGTGACCCAGGGCGAGCCCGGCATGGAGCTGAGCCTGGCCAGCCGGGAAGTCATTGCCATGGGCACGGCCATCGCCCTGGCCCACAACCTGTTTGATGCGGCCCTGTACCTTGGGGTGTGCGACAAGATCGTGCCCGGCCTGCTGATCGGCGCCCTGCGCTTTGGTCATCTGCCCGCGCTGTTTGTCCCGGCCGGGCCGATGGCGTCCGGGCTGCCCAACCGGGACAAGGCGCTGATCCGCCAGCCGTATGCCGAGGGCCGGCTGGACCGGGCCAGCCTGCTGGCTGCCGAGATGCAGGCCTATCATGCCCCCGGCACCTGTACCTTTTACGGCACGGCCAACACCAACCAGCTGCTGATGGAAGTGATGGGCCTGCACCTGCCGGGTGCCTCCTTTGTTCATCCCGGTACGCCGCTGCGGGAAGCCCTGACCCGGGAGGCGGCCCTCCAGGTTACCCGGCTGGCCGCACCGGGTGGGCACTATCTGCCGCTGTGCCAGATCCTCGATGAACGGGTGGTGGTCAACGCCGTGGTGGCCCTGCTGGCTACCGGCGGTTCAACCAACCATACCCTGCATCTTCCGGCCTTGGCCCGGGCGGCGGGTATCCAGCTGACCTGGCAGGATATGGCGGACCTGTCAGAAGTGGTGCCGGGGCTGGCCAGGGTCTATCCCAATGGCCAGGCGGATATCAACCAGTTTCAGGCTGCCGGTGGGGTGCCATTTCTGATCCGCACCCTGCTGGAGGCCGGGCTGCTGCATGAGGACGTCAATACCGTGCTGGGGCCGGGGCTGGCCCGGTATTGCCAGGAGCCCTGGCTGGACCAGGGCCGGCTGGCCTGGCGGGCGGCTCCGCAGCATAGCCTGGATGAAAGCATCCTGCGCCCGGTGGATCGTCCGTTTACCCCGGAAGGCGGGCTGCGCGTCCTGCAGGGCAATCTGGGCCGGAGTGTGGTCAAGGTTTCCGCCGTGGCTGAGCTGCAGCAGGTGGTGGAGGCGCCCGCCCGGGTGTTTCACGACCAGGCCGGGCTGGCCGAAGCCTTTGCCCGGGGTGAGCTGGCGCAGGATTTTGTTGCGGTGCTGCGCTTCCAGGGGCCACAGGCCAATGGCATGCCGGAGCTGCACAAGCTGACCCCGCTGCTGGGTGTGCTTCAGGACCGGGGGCACCGGGTAGCCCTGGTAACCGATGGCCGGATGTCCGGGGCTTCCGGCAAGGTGCTGGCCGCCATCCATATCTGCCCGGAGGCCGTGGCCGGTGGCCCGCTGGCGCTGGTGCAGGACGGAGATCTGATCCGGGTGGATGCCCGGTCCGGTGTGCTGGAGATGAAAGTGACGCCAGCTGAGCTGGCCCGCCGGCAGCCCGCCCGGCCACCGGTCCGGGGTGTGGGCTGTGGCCGGGAGCTGTTTGCTTTTATGCGTGCCGCCTTCAGCCCGGCCGACCAGGGTGCCAGCGTGTTTACCGATGCCCTGGAGGCTTTGCAATGAGTCTGGCCCTGGTGGGGGATATTGGTGGCACCAATGCCCGTTTTGCCCTGTGGGATGGCCAGCAGCTGCAGGCTGCCGGGGTGCTGGCCACCCGGGATCATGCCAGCCCGCTGGCCGCGGTGCGGGCCTATCTGGCAGGCCAGCACTGGGAGGGTCCGCCCCCGGACCGGGTCTGTCTGGCCTGTGCCGGGCCGGTACAGGGTGAGCTGTTCCGCTTTACCAATAA
>DIDB01000112.1 GCA_002417905.1 Pseudomonadaceae bacterium UBA5811 | reverse complement strand
CGCGGGCGCGGGGGGGGGGGGGGGCCCGGGTGTGGGGCGGGGAGGCCTGCGGGGGGCGGGTGGGCGGTGGGCTGCAGGGGGATACCGGGAAGACATGCAGGCTGCTGGACTGGCAGCCGCGGGTTGCGGCGGCGGAAGCCCTGCAGGCCACGGCCGGGGCGTTTCGGCAGCCGGGGGCCTCCCGAGGATGGCATTCTGGCTGGTTGTGGGGGCCGGTCTGGCCAGTCGGGGGCTGACCGGGCTGGTGCGCCGCTATGCACTGGCCCGGCAGCTGCTGGACCGGCCCAATGCCCGCAGCTCTCACCAGCAGCCAACCCCCCGCGGCGGCGGGGTAGCCTTTGTGCTGGTCTTTCTGGGCGGGCTGGTGCTGCTGGCCGGCCAGGGGCGGGTGGCTCCCGGTCTGTGCTGGGCACTGGCGGGTGCCGGCGGGGCTACGGCCCTGCTGGGCTTTCTGGATGATCATGGCCATATTGACGCCCGCTGGCGGCTGCTGGGCCATCTGGGTGCGGCGCTGTGGCTGCTGGTCTGGCTGCGGGGCACCCCGGCCCTGAGCCTGGCGGGCCTGCAGCTGGCGCCTGGCGGGCTGGCTGACGGGCTGGCCCTGCTGTATCTGGTCTGGCTGCTGAACCTGTACAACTTTATGGACGGCATTGATGGTCTGGCTAGTGCCGAGGCGCTCTGTGCCTGTCTGGGCGGCGCCCTGCTGCTGGCTGGCCGGGCGGAGGCCGCACTGCCAGAGCTGTTGCTGGGCGGGGCTGTGGCCGGGTTCCTGGTTTGGAATTTTCCGCCGGCACGGATCTTTATGGGCGATGCGGGCAGCGGTTTTCTGGGCATCGTGCTGGGTGGCCTGTCCCTGCGGGCAGCCGCGCTGGCCCCGGAGCTGTTCTGGAGCTGGCTGATTCTGCTGGCCGTGTTTGTGACCGATGCGACCCTGACCCTGCTGCGCCGCCTGTTGCGCGCCGAGCCGGTCTGGCAGGCCCACTGCAGCCACGCGTTCCAGTATGCGGCCCGTAAATATGGCCGTCACCGTCCGGTGACGCTGGCGGTGGTGCTGATCAATCTGTGCTGGCTGCTGCCGCTGGCCCTGGCGGTGGCGTGGGGTGATCTGGTGCCCCTGGCGGGCCTGTTGCTGGCCTATGGACCGCTGCTGCTGCTGGCCCTGTACTTCCGGGCTGGCTGGCCGGAGGCTGGCCGGTGAGCCTGCGGGAGCGCTTGCAGCAGTTGCCGCGCCACCAGAAGCGGCTGATTCAGGTGGTGGCCGATGTGCTGCTGGTCTGGCTGGCCCTGTGGGGCGCCTTCTATCTGCGGCTGGGTTCGGCGGCTCAGATCGAGCCGCTGGGTGGTCACGCCTGGCTGTTTGCCATTGCTCCCTGTCTGGCCATTCCGCTGTTTGTCCGGGCTGGCATGTACCGGGCGGTGATGCGTTATGTGGGCAATGATGCCCTGCTCACCATCGCCAGGGCGGTCAGCCTGTCCTCGCTGCTGCTGGTCCTGGCCATTTACTGGCATGGTTATTCGTCGGCTCTGGTGCCGCGCTCCATGGTTTTTAACTACTGGTGGCTGAGCCTGCTGCTGCTGGGTGGGCTGCGCCTGCTGATGCGCCAGTATTTCCAGGGGGACTGGTACAGTGTGGGCCTGCCGTTTCTGGGCCGGCCGGATACTGCCGTGCGGGTGGCCATCTATGGGGCCGGCTCTGCCGGCAACCAGCTGCTGGCTGCGCTGCGGGCGGCGGGTTCGCTGCGGCCGGTAGCCTTTCTGGATGACGACCCGCAGCTGGCCGGGCGGATCATTTCCGGGCTGCGGGTCTATCCGCGCGGACAGCTGCAGCGGCTGCTGGAGGATACCGCAGCGCGGGAGATCCTGCTGGCCCTGCCTTCGGTCACCCATGCCCGGCGCCGGGAGATCCTGGCCCGGCTGGAGCCCTGGCCGCTGCGGGTCCGCTCGGTGCCCAGTATTTCAGCGCTGAGCAGTGGCCAGGGCCGGGTGCAGGATCTGCAGGAGGTGGATATCGCCGACCTGCTGGGCCGGGATGCGGTGGAGCCGCATCCGGAGCTGCTGGAGCGCTGTATCCGGGGCCGGGTGGTGCTGGTCAGTGGTGCGGGCGGCTCGATTGGCAGTGAGCTGTGCCGGCAGATCCTTGGTCAGGAGCCCTGCGCCCTGATCCTGCTGGAGCATGCCGAGTACAGCCTGTACCGCATCCACCGTGAGCTGGAGCAGCGCCTGCGCCAGAGCGGGCAGAGCATCCGGCTGGTACCGGTGCTCGGTTCGGTGCGCGATCCGCGGCGCCTGCTGGAAATCCTGCAGGTCTGGCAGGTGGAAACCCTGTACCACGCGGCGGCCTACAAGCATGTCCCCATGGTGGAGCACAACGTGGCGGAGGGGGTGCTGAACAATGTTTTTGGCACCCTTTATCTGGCCCAGGCCGCCATCCGGGCCCGGGTCCGGCACTTTGTGCTGGTCTCCACTGACAAGGCCGTGCGCCCCACCAATGTGATGGGCAGTACCAAGCGGCTGGCCGAGCTGCTGCTGCAGGCGTTCAGCCAGGAGTGCGTTTTGCGGCTGTACGGCGAGCCATCCGTTGAGCCATGGCCCAACCAGACCCGCTTTATCATGGTGCGCTTCGGCAATGTACTGGGCTCGTCAGGCTCGGTGATTCCGCTGTTCCGCGAGCAGATCCGCCAGGGCGGGCCGGTCACGGTCACCCATCCGGAAATCACCCGCTATTTTATGACCATTCCCGAGGCAGCCCAGCTGGTGATCCAGGCCGGTGCCATGGGGCGGGGCGGGGATGTGTTCGTGCTGGATATGGGCCAGCCGGTGCGGATTGTCGAGCTGGCGGAGAAGCTGATCCGTCTGTCCGGGCTGCGGATACGGGACAGCCTGCACCCGGATGGCGATATTGCTCTGGCCTTTACTGGCCTGCGCCCCGGCGAAAAGCTCTACGAGGAGCTGCTGATCGGGGACGGGGTGACGCCCACCGACCACCCGATGATCCGGGCTGCTCATGAGGACTTTCTGCCCTGGGCCAGCCTGTGCCAGGTGCTGGCGGCGCTGGAGGCTGCAGTCCGGAGCGGGGATGTGCCGCTGATCCGCCAGATTCTCTGCCAGCAGGTCTCCGGTTATCGCCCGGAGGGCGGTATTGTGGACTGGGCCTGGCTGCAGCGGCAGGCCTGCGAAACTGCCGGTTAGCGCGCATCTTCCCAGAATGCCGGGCAGCCCAGCCGTTCGGCCCGCTGCCGGGTGCCGCGCAGGGCACCTTCCAGCCCGGCGAGGGGAGCCCGGCGGGCCGGACTGGCATAGTCCCGGGTCATCAGCGCCACATAGCTGCTGGCATACAGCCGGGCCAGCGACTGGCATTCGCTATCACGCTCCGGGCCCGGCGCGGGCAGGGGCTGGCGGGCCAGCCGGGTTTCCAGTCCGGTGGCCGGGCTCTGGCAGGCAGCCAGCAGGCCGAGAGCCACCAGCAGGGACAAGCGATAGGGGGCAGGCAACGGGTAGTCTCCTGACAGGGGGCAGCGGCAGGCCGGACGCTACCGGTGGGGAGCGGCTATACTGGCCGGCCGCACGCCGGCCCGGCCGGGATGCGCAGTTTACTTCAGGACCGGCCCATGTCTTCCAGTGACCAGAGTTCCTCCCTGCCGTATCCGGTCCGGCTGCCCGAGTCGCTGAAGGCCCGGTTGCAGGCCAGTGCCCGGCGTGAGAGCCGCTCCCTGCAGGCCGAGATCATTGCCCGGCTGGAGGCCAGCTTTGCCGGGCCCCCTACGGTCAATGGCCTGACCGCCGAGGACCTGCTGACCCGGGTGGACCGCTATGTGGCTTCGGTATTCGAGCTGCACGAGCAGAACCAGCAGCTGGGTGACCGGCTGGATGAGGCGGTCAGCCTGCTGGCCCGTCATTCACCGGTGCACCGGGATGACGGGGACTGAAGCCGGTTCAGATCTGGACCCGGGTGCCCAGCTCGATGACCGAGTTATCGGGCAGGCAGAAGTACTCCGCAATGTGGCCGGCATTGCGGGACATCACGGCAAACAGCTGCTTGCGCCAGCTGGCCGGGCCATGACCGCCCGCCACCACGTTTTCCCGGCTGAGAAAGTAGGTGGTTTCAAAGGCCGGGATGCGCAGTCCACGGGACTCGGCCAGACTCAGGGCCGCCGGCACATTCGGGGTATTCATATAACCAAAGTGCAGGGTCACCCGCCAGAATCCATGGCCCAGCGGCCGGATTTCTACCCGTTTGTCCATGCCAACCCAGGGGATTTCATGGAACACCAGGGTCAGGATGATGTTGTGCTGGTGCAGGACCTCGTTATGCCGCAGGTTATGCAGCAGGGCCTGGGGGACGGTGTCCGGGTTGGCTACACAGTACACCGCCGTACGCTGGCAGCGTTGCAGGCCTTGCGGGCTGAGGCTGTCGATAAAGTCCTGCAGGTCGATGCCTTCCTTGCGCACGGTGTCGGCCAGCAGCCGGCGGCCCCGGGCCCAGGTGGTCATTACCAGGAACAGCAGGGCGGCCATGACCAGCGGGAACCAGCCCCCTTCCAGGAATTTCAGGGCGCAGGATGTGACCAGCACCAGGTCAATCAGCAGAAAAAACAGGGTGACAGGCAGGGCAATAAGCCGGGGTATCCGCCAGCAGCTGCGGGTGACCACATAGGTCAGCAGGGTGGTGATCAGCATGGTCAGGGTGACGGCGATGCCATAGGCTCCGGCCAGCGCAGAGGCGCTGCTGAAGATCAGCACGGCGGCAATCACCCCGGCCAGCAGTGCCCAGTTGACTGAGGGCATGTAGATCTGTCCGGCTTCTCTGGCCGAGGTGTAGCGGATTTCCATGCGTGGCAGGAAGCCCAGCTGGATGGCCTGCTTGGTCATGGAGTAGGCCCCGGAAATCACCGCCTGGGAGGCAATGATGGCGGCCAGGCTGGCCAGAATCAGTGCTGGTACCAGCAGCGGCTCCGGGAACAGCCGGTAAAAGGGGTTTTCGATGGCCTCGGGCCGGGCCATCAGCAATGCTCCCTGGCCCAGATAGTTCAGGGTCAGGCTGGGTAGTACCAGACCGGTCCAGGCCAGCCGGATGGGACGGCGGCCAAAATGGCCCATGTCGGCATACAGGGCTTCGGCACCCGTCAGGGCCAGCACGATGGCACCCGTGATGGCCAGGATATGCCAGCCATGGCTGTCGAGGAACGTCAGGGCATGGCGGGGGTTCAGGGCGGCCAGGATGGCCGGCTGCTGCAGGATCTGGTAAAGACCGGTGATACCCAGGGTGGTGAACCACAGGACGATGATCGGGCCGAACCATTTGCCGACCACATGGGTGCCCAGCCGCTGGATCACAAACAGGCCCAGCAGGATGGCCAGGCTGATGTAAACCACGTAGGGCTCAAGGGACGGCGCCAGCAGCTCCAGCCCTTCCATGGCCCCCAGTACGGAAATGGCCGGGGTAATCACGCTGTCTCCATAAAACAGGGTCGCCCCGCTGATCCCGAGTAACAGCAGCAGGCTGCGCCGCCGGGGCAGATTGCGTGCTGAGCGGGCAGCCAGGGTGGTCAGGGCCAGGATGCCGCCTTCACCGTCGTTATCGGCGCGCAGGATCAGGATGACGTATTTCAGGGTGACCACCAGCATCAGAGACCAGAAAACGACGGACAGGGCACCGATCAGGTTGGCTGGAGTCAGGGTCAGCCCGGTGGCCGGGGAAAATATTTCCTTGATGGTGTATAGCGGGCTGGTACCGATGTCGCCATAGACCACACCGATGGCGCCCAGGGTCAAGGCTGCCAGATTGCGCGAGGGCGCACGGCCATGACTGGCCGGACCAGATGAAACCAGGGAGTCACTCATGCAGGATCAGCCTGTCAGTGATGAAAAAAAGCCAGTGTGTGGCCCCGGGTATCAGGATGGCATAAGGATCAGAATGTGCTGTCCGGTTCGGCCAGCCGGTAGCCTACGCCCAGCTCGGTCATCAGTCGCCGGGGATCGGCCGGATCAGTTTCCAGCTTGGTCCGCAGCTGGCCCATGTACAGGCGCAGGTAGTGGGTATGCTCGACAAAGCTGGGCCCCCAGACATCGGCCAGCAACTGGCGGTGGGTTACAACCCGGCCGGCGCTGCGGGCCAGCCGGGCCAGCAGCCGGAATTCGGTCGGAGTCAGATGGACCGGCTGGCCGTTCAGGCTGATCCGGTGGGCGGCCAGATCCAGCTCCAGTCCGGCCTGGCGGTAGCCCGTGATCGCTGCCTGCAGGTGCTGGCCCCGGTGCCGCAAGGCTACCCGTATCCGGGCCAGCAACTCTCCGGTGCTGAATGGTTTAACCAGATAATCGTCTGCCCCGGCGTCCAGCAGGCAGATTTTCTGCTGTTCTCCGTCCCGGGCTGACAGGACGATGACGGGCTTTGACTGCTCCCGGCGCAGCCATTCCAGCAGGGTCTGGCCCTCGCCGTCCGGCAGGCCAAGATCCAGCAGGACCAGATCGATCTGCCCGCCGGAATGGGTCAGTACCGCCCGGGCATCGGCCAGGCTGGCCGAGGTAATGACCTGATAACCTTCTACTTCGATTACCTCGCGCAGGGTACGGCGCAGCTCCGGATCATCCTCCACCAGCCAGATCCTGAGACTCATGGCTGCTCCCCGTTCGTATGATCCGTGTCTGTTGCTGGCACCGGCAGCACCGGCAGGCTGTACTCAAAACAGGCGCCGCCGCCTTCCCGGGGCCGGTAGCCCAGCTGGCCTCCGCTGACCCGGGCAATGGTCCGGCAGAGTGCCAGGCCGATCCCTGTGCCACGGCGGTCGCCGGACTGTGGTCCCCGCTCGAAGGTTCCGAAAATCCGTTCCTGCCAGCCCGGGGCAATCCCGGGCCCACGGTCCATAACCCTCAGCCAGATCCGGTCCTGGTCAAAGGCAGTTTCTACCTCGACCGGCTGCTGGTCCGGGCTGTATTTCAGGGCATTGTCCAGCAGATTATCCAGCAGCTGGGCCAGCAGGATGGCATTACAGCGCACCAGTGGCAGGCCGGTGGACAGCCGGGTCCGGATCTGCCGCACCGGACAGCGGCGGCGTAACCGCTGTACCACGGTACTGATGATTTCATCCAGGGCTTCCCAGTCTGTTGTGATATCTGGTCCGGGGGCATCCAGCCGGGCCAGTTGCAGGGTATTTTCGGTCAGCCGGCTCAGGGCCAGGGCTTCATCACGGATGGTCAGGGCCAGTCGCTGGCACTGTTCTGGCTGCAGGCGGTCACGTTGCTCCAGCAGGGCTGTTGCCGCACCGAGAATACAGGCCAGAGGGGTCCGGTAATCATGGGCAATGGCTGCCAGCAAGGTGTTGCGCAGGGCCTGCTGCCGGGCCTGGTTCCGGTCGGCCATGGCCTGCTGCCGGGTCTGGCTGCGCTCAAGGGCCAGCCCCATCTGGTCGCAGAGGCCCTGCGCCTGCAGACGCAGGGCCTGGTCTGGAGCCGTTTGCTCCAATGGCAGCAGGGCGGCTCCGAAACTGGCGGTCCGGCCGCGCAGGGGCAGATACCAGGCCTGCTGTTCTTCGTGACGGCCCGTACCTGGCCCAAGGGCCTTTGATATCTGGCAGCTCAACCGCAGGCCGTCCAGTTGATCAGCTGAGACGGGGGCCAGATGCAGCTGCTCACCGGCCAGCAGGCTGACCGGTTGTCTGGCCAGCTGTGCCAGCATCTGGCCCAGCAGGGGCAGGGTATCTTCGGGGCTGGCCGCATCGCGCAGGCTGTCACCCAGCTGGCGCAGCTGCTCGGCCTGCCGGGTCTGGCGGCATGCCTCCAGGGTCATGGCCCGCTGGCGGCCCATCAGCAGGGCCACGGTCCAGCTGACCGTCAGCAGGATCAGCAGGAGCAGCAGCTGTTCGCGCAGGTCTACCTGGAGGGTGCCGCGCGGTGAAATAAAGCACCAGTTAAAGGCGATCACTCCCAGTGTGCTGCTAACCAGAGAGGCCACAGGTGACAGCACCAGTGAGCTGAGGGTAGCGGCCAGTACCAGCAGGACGGCCAGGCTGGCCAGGTCCAGATACTGATGATGGTCCAGCCACTGCATGGCAACTCCGGCTACCAGCCAGATTACCAGGGCCAGCAGGTGGACGGGCCGGGGAGGAAAACAGGTCTGGCGCATGCTCAGGATTCCGGTCAGCCGGGCGTGTTCTGTTTTCCCGGCTGGAGAGTGATTTCGGTAAACTGTGCCACAGTTCACAGTATATTGCCGGAAGGTCTTCGCAATCGCGGGCGGTCCGGTGCGACCGGGGCTGGAGCAGGTCATTGAGCATATTTTCTCTGTCCGGAAAGCCGGAGAATCCCTGGGCCCGCCGGGCCCGTCTGCTGGACCGCTATCACTGGCAGGTGCTGCGCAGTCGCCATGGCCGGGCGGGCAGTGCCCTGCGCTTTGCCCGGGATGCCCTGATCAGCCTGGTTCTGGGGGGATGGGCCCATTGCCGGCTGGCCCGTACGCTGGAAGCCGGGTGCTGCGATTTCCTGCTGCTGCAGGCCTCGCCAAAAGTCCAGAGGTTGCAGCGCAAGCGGGCTCTGGTTGACCAGCTGCGCCAGCGGGGGCATCAGGTGGTGGATACGGTGCTGCTGCCCCCGGCGGATCTTCTGGCTTGCCGGCAGCTGCTCAGACCGCCGCAGCCGGTTCCGCTCCGCTATTTCCTGCAGGCTGCGCATGCCTGGTGGCTGGTGAACCGCTACCGGCCAGCCATTCTGCTCAATGACCGCAATGGCAGTTACTACAGCCCGTTTTTGCGGCTGGCCCTGCAGGTGCATCAGGGGCTGCTGGTCCAGCTGGCCCACTCATCCACCCTGGAAGATGCCCGCCGGCTGGGGATGAATGACTACGACTACTACTTCCTGTTTGGCCAGAGTTCGCTGCAGGCCCTGCAGCAGCGCCCGCTACGGCTGGGCAGCTCGCGGGCCGTGCTGAGCGGCTCCTATCTGGTTGACCACCGCTATGTACTGCCGCCCGCCCGGCTGTCCCGGTGCTCGGTCCTGGTTCTGGGGCTGGGGCCGGACAAGGAGAAGGAGGCCGGCTACCAGTACACCTACCGGTTGCTGCTGGACTGGGCCGTGCAGCAGCCAGACTGCCGGATGATGGTCAAGCTGCATCCGCGCAGCCGGGGCGGGTTCTGGCGCCAGGCGGCCCTCGCGCAGGATAACCTGCAGATCCTGCCTGCGGACTCTGATCTGGCCTGGGCACTGGAGCGGGCCACCCTGGTGATCAGCATCATGTCCAATGCCGTGCTGGAGGCTGCGCTGGCCGGGCGGCCGGTGCTGTATGTCAATGCCAGCGGTGAAGCCGACCTGCTGGAGCAGGCCCGCTTTTTTGGTGAGGCCATCCGGGATGTCCGGACCCTGCAGCAGCGTCTCGGCGAACTGGAGCAGCCGCAGGCCCATGCCTGGCAGGTTGCCCGCTCAGCAGACTTTGTCCGCCATCATCTGGCCCATGGTACGGAGGGGCTGGCACAGACCCTGGCCCTGCTGGAGCAGCTGCTGCATCAGGGGCATTGCGCCGGGGTTGAGCTGCCCGCTGCCGGGCCCGGGCTGGTCTGAGGGTCCTGTTTTACCTGCAGGGCAATCTGCTCCCGGGCAGCGGCAAAGGCCTGGCCCACGGCCTCTTCGCCGAGGGCCAGACCTTCGGCATAGATGAAGTGGACATCGGTCATGCCCAGAAAGCCCAGCAGCGTTTTCAGGTAGGGAACCTGCGTGTCCTGCGGGGTATCCCGGTGAACACCGCCCCGGGTCAGCGCCACGTAGACCCGCTTGCCTTTCAGCAGGCCTTCCGGGCCCTGTTCGGTATAGCGGAACGTCACCCGGGCACGGCAGACTGCATCAATCCAGTTTTTTAGTCCGGCCGGAATGCCAAAGTTGTACATGGGCACGCCCAGCACCAGGGCATCAGCCTGCTGCAGCCGGGCAATCTGGGCATCATCCAGTGCCACCCGGGCCGCCTGCTCCGGGCTGCGCTGCGCCTCCGGGGTCATCAGGGCGGTCAGGGCCGCCTGGTCAAGCGCCGGATGCGGCTGGCGGGCCAGATCAAGGATTTCAAGGCTGGCCCCGGGATGACACTGCTGCAGCTGCCCGCTGATGGCATCGGCCAGCTGGCTGGACAGGCTGTTGTGGGTACGGATGCTGCTGTTGATCTGCAGGATATGCATAGGGTTCTCCGGATCAGTAAACCATGGGGTCGGCCGGGCGCAGGTCAAACAGCAGGATTTCCGCCTGCTCGCCCTGACCGAGGGTCAGCTCCCGGCCATTGTGCAGGCTGGCCGCATCTCCTGCGGCCAGCCGCTGGCCATTGATGGTCAGGGCACTACGCGTGACCTGGATATAGGTATAGCGGGCTTCGGCCAGGCTCAGCTGCTGCTGTTCGCTGCCGTGGAAGGCGCCGGCATGGATGCGGACATCCTGGTGGATAAACAGGGTGCCGTCCGTGTCATCGGGAGAGGCCAGCAGTTGCAGCCGGCCCCGGCGGCCCTCTGGTGGAAAGGCCTGCTGCTGGTAGCCGGGTGCCAGCCCCTGGCGGGCGGGCCGGATCCAGATCTGCAACAGGTGCAGGGGCTGTTCCGGCGACGCATTGTATTCGCTGTGCTGGATGCCCCGCCCGGCGCTCATCAGCTGGGGCTCGCCGGGCTGGATCCGGCAGCGGTTGCCCAGTGAGTCGCGGTGTTCCAGCTGGCCCTCCAGAACCCAGGTCAGGATTTCCATGTCCTGGTGCGGATGGCGGGCAAAGCCCTGTCCCGGCTGGATACAGTCCTCGTTGAGCACCCGCAGGTCCGAAAAACCCATCCGGGCCGGGTCGTGGTAGTGGCCAAAGGAGAAGCTGTGCCGGGCATCCAGCCAGTCCAGGCAGGACTGGCCTCGGCGGTAGCCAGAAATGATCTGCAGCATGTCCGGTTCTCCATATCTGTGCCGGATCAGTTTTTGACGGCTTCCAGGGCAATGCTCAGGCTGACTTCATCACTGACAGCGGGGGCATATTTGCCGGCACCAAAGTCACTGCGCCGGATGATTGCAGTGGCATCGGCACCGATGGCCGGTTTGTCTTGCATGGGGTGCCGGGCCTCATGAAAGTGGGTCAGGGTCAGGGTGACAGGCCGGGTGATACCCTTGAGCGTCAGCTGGCCATCAATGCGGGTGGGCTGGCCATTTTTGAAGTGAACCCTGGTGGATTTGAAGGTTGCCTGTGGATAATGGGCCGTATCCAGAAAATCGGCGCCCTGGATGTGCTCATTGAACAGGGCGTTGCCGGTGTCCACGGAGGTGGTGTCGATCTGGATATCTACACTGGCGGTCCGGGCGGCCCGGTCCAGCACAATGCTGCCGGTGGTCCGGTCAAAGCGGCTCAGCTGGGTGGAAAAGCCAAGGTGGTTATAGGAAAAGCGCTCAAAGGTATGGGCACTGTCCACGGTATAGGTTTCCGGTGCGGCCAGCGCCATGCTGGAAAGGCCGGCTAGCAGGCCGGTGGCGAAAATTTTTTTCAGGATAGGCATGACAGATTCCTGTGCAGAAACGGGTGGTGGGACAGGGCTTCACTGTACGCAGGGCCATTGGTGTCAGATAGCTGGCAGTCACGAACACGCTGTTGCCAGAAAGATCAACAATGAACCGTTTTGAGGCCATGGCCCTGTTTGTCCGGGTGGCTGAACTGGGCAGTTTTTCCGCTGCAGCCACCCAGCTGGGTGTTGCCCGGTCGGTAGTCACCCGGCAGGTTGCCGCGCTGGAACAGCATCTGGGCGGGCGGCTGATGGAGCGCAGTACCCGGCGGCTGTCGCTGACTTCTGTGGGGCAGGCTTATCTGGAAAAATGCCGGATGATTCTGGAGCTGGTTGATGAGGCCGAATCCGGTGTCATGGCCGGGCAGCGGATGCCCAGTGGCCCGCTGCGGCTCAGTCTGCCCCTGAGTTTTGGCCTGGCCCGGCTGGCTCCGCTGCTGGCCCGCTTTGCCCGGGAGTATCCGCAGATCCGGCTGGCCATGGACTTTACTGACCAGCAGCAGGATCTGATCGGCGAGGGCATTGACCTGTCGGTCCGCATTACCGCCCGGCCGGAGCCCGGAGCCATTGTCCGCCGGCTGGGCAACTGCCGGCTGCTGACGGTGGCTTCACCCGGCTATCTGGCAGAGCGGGGCTGCCCGCAGCACCCGGACGGACTGGCCGGGCATGAGTGTCTGGGCTATTCCCCAAGGATCAACAACCGCCCCTGGATATTTCTGGTTGATGGCCAGCCTAGGGCCTTTGAGCTGCCATTCCGCTTGCAGGCCAATAATGGCGAGGCACTGGCCATGGCAGCCCTGCAGGGGCTGGGCATTACCGTCCAGCCAGATTTCCTTGTGGCGCGCTGGCTGGAGAGCGGGCAGCTGCAGTGCATTCTGGACGCCTATGCACCGCCGGAGCTGGGTATTTACGCTGTTCTGCCCGGTAATCGCTATATGCCTTACCGGGTGCGGGTACTGATTGAATTTCTGGCCGGGCAGCTGGCAGCAGGGCAAACCCCGTTTTAAGGCAGGATTAATGCAGGATCACCAACATTATTTAAACACTTTTGGAGCTATCCTTCGCCCAAATGGTTCCCCGGCACGAGTGAGCAAATCTTGTTGATGTCCCATCTTTCCCCATCGGCCTCCCCCAAACGCCTGCAGGCAGCAGATCCCCGGCTGGCCGCGCTGATGCAGAACATCCTGGTGGATGATGATATTGATCTGGCTGCCCGCTGCCCGGAAAATCCGTGGCCGGCGTTTTCTGCCGGGGAGCTGGAAGGCTGTTACCGGCTGGCCTGGCAACTGCTGGAAAGTGGCGTCAGCACGGACGCAACCCGCGGGCTGGTGGCGGAGATCACCTGGCATGGCACGGCTACGGCCGGGCAGGCGGCCCGCTTCAAGCTGATCCGGGCCCGCTTCAAGCACATGCGTTTTATCTGCGCCACCTGTACGGAGCAGCATCAGTATCCCGGTCGGCTGGATCGCATCACCCGGCTGATGGGCAACTTTCAGGATGCCTTCAAAAATGGCCGGAGAATCCGCACCCTGTGGCGGGGATTCAAACTCTGCCTGCAGCTGCAGGGCTATTTTTTCGGACAGCTGCGCGCAAGCATTGTCAGTGCCCCCATGTCCGGACTGGACAGCTTTCGCCAGTTTCTTGAGCAGGAAAACCGTTATCTGGCGGAAAATGTGCAGCCGGGAACCCGGCTGACGG
>DIDB01000140.1 GCA_002417905.1 Pseudomonadaceae bacterium UBA5811 | reverse complement strand
GGTCGGCGGGGGACCGGGGAGGCCAGGAGGGGCCGCCGGGCGCAAAAAGGCCGCTCGGGTGATGGCCCAGGGCGGTCCGGCGTCCGGCACCGCGGCCGCATCACCAAGCAGCTGGGGACGGGCCAGCGGCCGGGGATGGACAAAACAGTTCTCCGGCGCCTTGCGCGAATCGTTCAGCACCCAGGCAATGCGCTGCCAGTCGTCAAAAAAATACTCCTGCAGCAGGGGCAGCAGCTGCTGGCGGAAAATCCGGGCCAGCAGTGCCAGCTCCGGCTGCTGCCACAGCGGCAGCAGCCAGGCATGCCCCAGGCCATGCTCCCGGTCCAGCAGCCACTCCAGCCGCTGGTTGATGATCCGCAGCAGGGCACCCACCGGCAGGCCACTGACTTCCAGCCCATCCAGCAGCTCCGGACGGGGCAGCAGCTCCTCAAAGACAAAGCGCCGGCGCAGGGCCGTATCCAGCCCGGTCAGAGAGCGGTCGGTGCTGTTCATGGTGCCCAGCAGATAGAGGTTGGCCGGAATGCTGAACGCGCTTTTTGAATAGGGCAGACGCACGCTGAAGGCTTCGGGCTGGCCAGTCCGCCGCGAAGGCTCCAGCAGGGAAATCAGTTCGCCAAAAATCCGCGAGACATTGCCCCGGTTGATTTCGTCGATCAGCAGCACCCGGGGCTGGTCCGGGTGCTGGTGGGCCTGGTCACACAGCTGGCGGAAGATGCCCGGCTCAACCCGGTATTCCAGCTGGCCATCAGCCCGGCTGACCGGACGCAGCCCTTCCACAAAATCCTCGTAACTGAAGCTCTGGTGAAAGCTGACCAGTTGCAGCTGGCCGCTGGCCTGAAGAGCCGCCAGCCGGGCCTGGCGCCGCGCGGGCCCGGCCTGCAGGGCATCGGGGTCCAGCAGGGCCAGGGCAGCTCCCAGGGCAGCATGGGTCTTGCCCGTGCCCGGCGGGCCAAAGAAAATCCGGTTCAGCGGAACGGCCGGTGGCGGCACCGGCCGGGACAGGCCGCCCTCATAGCACCGGCAGAGCCGCTCCAGAGCGGCCTGGTCCGGCAGGCTGACCGCCACCACCGGATAGCCCGTTTCCAGATCGGCAACACAGGTGGCCAGCTGCTCCGGGCGCCGGTGCCCGGGAGGATAAAATGCCTGGGGCCAGTCTCCGGCTTCATCCGCCTGCTGCCAGGGGCCGGGCTGCAAAAACAGGGTCAGCGGTGCACGGTCCAGCGCAAGCACCAGGGGCTGGCCGCCGGCCAGGCGGAAACCGGCCAGCTGCCGGGTGCTGTGGATGGGAAAAAACCGGGCCGGCTGGCCTTCCAGCCAGGACAGTGCCTGACGGGCCGGACCATACTGGTGCTGTTCAGCACGCTGCCAGCACTGGTCGGCCCAGGCCAGCAGCGGCTGGTTACCCCGGCCCGCCATCAGCTGCCGCTGCAGGTCGGCCAGTGCCGGCGGCGGACTGCGCTCCGGCAACCCCAGCGCCGCCTGCAGTACGTGACGGGCATAAACCGGCAGGACACACGGCTGCTGGCGCGACTGATAGAGGAACTCCAGTTTCCATTTGACCACCGGACCCAGCCCGATGGCCTCAATCTGCTCCAGATCACCCTGACGGGCCGCCTGGACAATCGCCAGAATCCACTGCCTGACCTGCCGGAATGCCTGGTCGGGGCGGTCACCCAGCCGGCCATACCAGGCGTAGTCGGCGCTGTAACGCCGGTCCCCCCTGGCCGTCACTGGCCGGGAATCACGCCGGGCATAGATGCCAAACTTGAAGGCCGAACCACCCCGGATCGAACCCAGCGCCTCGGTGCGATGCTCCAGCCAGTAGGCCAGGCAATCACTGTCCCCGGCCCGGCTGTACTGTTCCAGCCGCAGCCCGCCCAGGCGTTCGGGGGGCCAGCGGTGCAGAAACTCATCCCACAGGGCTTCGCGCCGGGCGACAGAATCAGTCATGCCAGAAGATCCAGAAACAGGACAGGACGGAGAACATAAGGGCCAGGCTGCCCGCCGGCAAGCGCCAGGCCTAGAGGGCGCCGATGGCCTGCAGGGCCTGGCGCACCTCGTCCTGGCCCTGGGGGGTCAACGGGCTTTGCGGCGGCAGCGGTGCGCCCACCGCATAGCCCTGCAGCGCCAGTCCGCCCTTGATGCAGGCGGCCAGGTTATGGCGGGCAAAGGCCTGGTTGAGCTGCCACAGGGGCCGCTGCAGGGCCATGGCCTCCTCCCAGTGGCCGGCCCGGCACTGCTCATACAGCGCAATGCTCTGGTGGGGTGCCAGACAGGCCGGTCCGGCCATCCAGCCCCGGCCACCGATCAGCATCACGCAGGCCGGAATGTGGGCTGAGGCCGCAAAAACGCCGAGCCGGCCTTCCGTGCACGCCAGAATGCTTAACAGCCGGCCGGTGTCCCCTGAAGCGTCCTTGATATGGCAGATGGCGGGCAGGCGGCTAAGCCGCCCGATCAGCGCCAGACTCAGATCGGTTTTCTGGAATTTCGGGTTGGTATAGAGCACCACGGGCCGCTCGCTGGCGCTGGCAATCGCAGCAAAGTAACCATAAATGCCTTCTTCATTCAGCGGGAAATACGCCTCGATCATTGCCAGCAGCCCGTCACAGCCCAGCTGCTGCCATTCCCGGGCCATGGCCACCGCGCCAGCCACGCTGGTAGAGGCCACCCCGGCCAGCACCGGCACCCGGCCGGCAGTGGCTTCCACCACCACCTGCACCACCCGCCGCCGCTGGGCCAGCGACAGGTAAGCAAACTCCCCGGTCGAACCCAGCGCCACCAGGCCATGCACCCCGGCTGCAATCAGGTCCTCGCACAGCCGGGCCAGCACCTGGTCAAGGACCCGGCCGGCATCGTCCACCGGAGACACCAGATACGGCCAGACGCCATGAAATTCACTACCGGTCATCAGCTTCCTCCTGCCTGGTCTTGCACTACAGTCCCGCTAACCATAGCAGGCCCGCTTCAGGCCGGAGCGGCCCGGTGCTCCAGCATCGGCAGCAGCAGTTGCCGGGCCAGCGCCTCAAAGCGCAGGTCCAGCCCGTCCAGATCCCGGAACGCCAGCCGGTTCCAGGGGTTCTGGCTTTCGCCACTCTGGTGCTCACTGCCCAGCCAGGCCTGGCGGGCATTGTCCCGCGCGGCCTGCTCCGGGGTTTTCGCACTGCGTGGCGGTGCAAAAATGGCCCTGGCAAACGCCAGGCTAGTGCGGGCAAACAGCGGCACCGGCTGACATAACGCCTCCCGGTACACGGCCAGCCAGGGCCGCAGCAGAAGCCCGGCAACCTCCGCCTCCAGCGGAGCAAACAGCCAGTCATCGTCCGGAGTCAGCAACTGGCTTTCCACCGGCAGGACCGTGCACAGCAGCAGATGGCGCAACCAAAGACTGATCAGGTCCCGGCCACTGGGTGCCTCCAGTTTCCAGCTGAACAGCCGGCGGCCACAGACACCCTCCAGCCAGCCGTGCACCCGGATACCCGCATGCCCCAGGTCAATCCGCCGGGGCACCGGGGGCTGGTCAGGCCAGGCCGCCGCCAGTACACCGGCAAAGGCCCGCACGGGGGCCCGCTCCCGGCCCCAGAGCGCCTCACCCAGTGCACCGCCGGGCAGCCAGCCGGAGGCACTGGCCAGCCGGCGTTCGGCGTCCTCGGCCCAGCCCTGGCGGGCAGCCTCCAGAGCCAGCTGGTGCAGCTGGCGGCTGCTGTCCCAGTCCAGGGCAAAGGGCTCATCCGCGGCCAGGGCCTCCCGGGCCCTGGGCAGGTAGAGACCCAGCCGCTGCTCCAGGAAAAAGCGGGCCGGATGGACCAGACACTGCACCAGCCGGTCCGGTTCCAGGGTCAGCCCGTCCTCTTCCGGCAGGGCCAGCGGCACCCCGGCAAAAGGCTGGGCCTCCAGCGGGGGCTCGGCCAGCCGCCGGGCCGCCTGGAACCAGGAACGGCTGAACCCCTGCCGGACATCCAGGCCAAAGTTGGCCGGCGAAAAGGGCTGCAGGGGATGAACGATGGTGATGGCCTGGCTGGCCGGGCGACCATCGGCCTCCGGCAGGACGGTCAGGTCCACGGCCTCCAGCACCTCGCTGATCAGTACCGAGGGCGGGCGGATGGCATTGTCCCGGGGATCACGGCCCACGTAGCTCAGGTACAGGGCACTGCGGGCCGACAGCAGGCTTTCCAGCAGCAGGTAGCGGTCATCCAGCCGCCGGGCCCGGTCACCATGCCGGGGATGGGCGGCCACCAGGTCAAAGCCGGGCGCCGGGGTCCGGCGGGGGAATACACCATCGTTCAGGCCCAGCAGGCAGACCAGCCGGAACGGCAGGCTGCGCATCGGCACCATGGTGCAGAACGTAACGGTGCCGGTCAGAAAGCCCACCGAGCCACTGCCCTGCTCCAGTACGCCCGTCAGTTGCTGGCGGACCAGCTCCAGGGCGACCGGCTGCTGCAGGCCGCTGGCCACGGCCTGGTCGCGCAGGGCCGTGCAGGCCCGGGTCAGCAGCAGCAGGGTTTCACCGGCCTCGCGCTCGTCGAACAGTTGTTCCAGCAGTTGCAGCAGGGTATCGGCCCAGTCAGCCAGTGGCCTTGGCCGGGCCAGCTGGTCAGCCAGCTGGCCCAGCCGTCCGACAAAGGCGGCCAGCAGCCCCAGCGGCTGGGCCTGGCTGCCTTCCAGACGGTCCAGTGGCCAGCAGTCACCCAGCAGCGGCGGCTGGTCTCCAGCCAGCCGGGGGGGAGCCGCAAAACCCAGCAGCAGGCGGTCCAGCCCCTGAAGCCAGCTGAACGCACCCTCTTCCGGCAGGCCAAGCCGGGCCCGGTGGGCTGCATCCCGGCCCCAGCGCACGCCTGCCTCGCGCAACCATTCGCGGATCAGCGGCAGGTCGTCCTCTTCAATGCCGGCCCGACAGGCCAGCGCCGGCTGCTGCAGCCAGGTGAGCAGCTCTTCGGCCACAAAACGGCTGTCCGGCAGCGCCAGCAGTTCCAGAAAGGTATCCACCAGCGGCGTTTCTGCCCGCAGGCTGCGGTCCGCAAGGCTGAACGGGATGCGCGGGGCGCCGGAGGCGCGGGACTCCCGGGCGGAAAACACGGCCTCGATAAAAGGCGCATAGGTTTCAATATCCGGAGTCAGTACCACCACCTGGTCCGGCGTCAGCTCCGGATCCGCAGCAAAGCGGGCCAGCAGCTGGTCATGGAGAATTTCCACTTCGCGCAACGGGGAGTGAGCCACATGCACCTCCAGCGAGCGGTCATCCGGCTCCCGCCGGAAACACTGCTCCGGAGTCCGGGTCTGCAGGCAGAGAATGTCATTCTGCAGGGCCTGCAGCAGGCTACTGTCCTGCAGGGTCTGCGGATCGCTGTAAATTCCCTGCTCCGCGTCCAGCGGCAGGCTGAACAGGCTGTCAAAGAAGTCACGGCCCTGCTTGCCCAGACTGGCCAGCAGCGGGTTGCCCACATCCAGATACCAGCTGTCCGGACTGCCACTGCCTTCCTCCCGGGCCAGTTCGCGGATATCCCGGATATCCCCCCAGGCTTCGGCTGTGGGGCTCAGGGCACAGAGCACCACGTCAGTATGCCGGCCCAGGCCTTCCAGCACCCGCAGCTGGTGTGGCGGCAGGCTGCTGATACCAAAAACCAGCAGCCGCTCCGGCAGGCCCTCCAGCGGTGCTCCGGCAAACAGCCGGGCCAGCAGATCCCCCAGCAGCCGGGCCCGGTGCGGGTGGCCATCCCTGGTCAGCTCATGCCAGAGCAGCGCCTGCCAGTCTTCGTCCGGCCCCAGCCCCAGGGTCTGCTGGTGCTCCCAGGCAGCCAGCCAGTCGTCCCGGTACAGCAGGTACTGGTCGAAGACGTCAGCAATTTTTGCGGCCAGCCCCAGCCGGCGCCGTTCATCCCCTCCAGCCAGATAGCGGGCCAGCCTCGGGGTCTGCGCCAGGTTTTCTGCCACGGACAGCCAGCCATACAGCCGCCAGGTCAGCACCCCCGGAGCGAAAGCCGACTGCTCCGGCAGCTCTCCCAGCACCTGACGGGACAGATCCCAGAGGTAACGGGCCGGCAGCACGATCTCCAGATGCATGGCAATGCCCTGACGGCGCGCCAGCTGCAGGTTCAGCCAGCGGCCCATCCCCTGGCTGGGCACCACCACGGTGGCCGGTGCCAGAGGATCACGCTGCGGCTGGGCCAGCAGCGTGGTAGCCACCAGTCCCAGCATTTCCAGATCAGAGGCGTGATACAGGCTGAGCATGGGCATCCTCACGGCAGAACAGGAAAGCGGCATTCTGCCCGATAAACAGCTTCAGATACCTGATACAGGAGGACGGCCTATGCGGCAGTGAAGGAGCAACCAGATCTTGCCCTGCCCCACTGGACAAAAACAAAAGTGCTCTGGAATGCCCCGGGGAGCCCTCAGAGCAGCCTTGATTATTACTAAACCACCCTTGACGTCGTAAACAAACAACATTGCAATAACATATTGATATACATGGAAAATAATTAAAAAACTCCATGTTAGAAATAATACGAAAAAATTTTATTTTTTCGTAAAAATCAATAAAAATTGGACTTAAAGCTTCTTATTGAGCCGTTTAAGTCAGCCTAGAATGACTCCCGAAAGGTGCGGAAAGCCCTCCCCAAAAAATCTGGTGCTAGCCAGACTGGGCATGGCCTGATCGGTGATGCCGGGCTTGATCCGCCTGAAAATGGGAGATTGTGATGAAACGCCTGGCAATATTGATGACAGCTGTCCTGCCACTGATAACTGTGTCTGGTATGGCAACAGCGACTGCAGAAGAGCCGGATCCGTTGACTGCTGATCTGCAGCTGGTTATTCCTACTGAAGAAATTGTTTCCAACAAAGCAGACGGGAGCAAGGCTACTGATTACGAATATGGCGACAAGCTGGATATTCGTGAAGTTATTTCAGTAAAAAGTGACCCCATGGCCTGTGGTATTACACCGGAAGTAATGATGTACAAAGACTCGAAGGGTGATGTACGTACCCTGCGCTACGAAGTAATGGGTAAGGGTTGTCAGAACGGCTAGCTTTGTAGTTATTTACACATGATCTGCCCGGCGGGCAAACCAGCAATTTTGAGAAATTCTGGCTCCCGCTGCAGGTTGCAGTATCTGTTTTTCCTCTACACTGGACTCGTCATGACAGGATTTCTGAGTCCTGTTCAGTCAGCTCCGGTAGTCCATCTGGCCTGCACTCGCCAAAAGTCTTATCCGCTTTCCAAAAAAGCCAGCCGCTCTAGGTAGCCACTTTCTGGCAAAACGGTGTCATTCCGCCTGGCCAGAGGGTATTGGCAGCCCTTCTCAAGCGCATACAGATGTGTTTCAGTTCCACCGTTCCTTTCTGGACATGCCGGCCTTTAACCCATGCATTACAGGGGTTAGGTCAGACAGAAAAACAAAAACTCCCCTAACAAGATTAAAACCAAGGCAAGTTTCACCAGGAAACTTCAGTGAGCAAACCGGCTTGCCTGATGAAACAGGAGAAAGGTCATGAAGCGTTTCGCTGCTCTGGTGGCTGTAGCGTCGGGTATTATCGTTATCGCCATGAGCAATGCCGAGCAGGAGCCAGATCCATTGACCGCGGATCTGCAGCTGGTCACACCGGCAGACAAAAATAACAATCAGGTCGAGGACTACAAGTACGGCGACAAGCTGGATGTAAAAGAAGTCATCTCGGTAAAAAGTGACCCCATGGCCTGTGGCATCACCCCGGAAGTCATGGTTTACAAGGACTCACACGGTACCGTTCACACCGTACGCTATGAAGTGATCGGAAAAGGCTGTCAGAACAACTGAGGGGGCTGCACATCTGCCCTGTGGACAGATCCATGCGGTCTGTCCCTAAAGTCGCCGGCTATCTATGGTTTCCAGGGTGCCGTTAACGAAGCGCAAAAAATAATACATGCCATGGTTGGGTCCATAAACCCAGTTTTCCACAGGAACGGCATTGTTCAGGATATTCCCGTAACGGTCGACCAGCGGATCAAGAACTTCCCGGTTTACGGGTTCGCCGCATTTTTTAATGACCTCAAACGGCGTGTCACCCTCGCTGATAATACCCTGCTCGCAGCGCATGGAAAGTGGGTGAGCCAGCAGCGGGTAAAACAGCAGCAGACCTGACAGCAGCAAAATATTTCTGTATTGCATTTGAGTGGCCTCTCCCGGGCGGAAAACGGCCCTCAGTGTAACGTGGCATTGCACCAGACTGGACTGGCCAGCCCAGTCTGCTATCAATGGAGACCAGAGCATCTGCCCGGAACTCTGGAAAGAACCTGGCCACACTACTAATTAATTGTTGGTCATGCAGTCGATGGATTTTCTCCTGAAAATCACTGCGTGCAATTTGCCCTCTGAGTCACGGTAAATCATCTTGGTTGGCACCACTGCACAGGGGCTCTGATAATCATCACCATCCCGGCCATCCTCTCCACGCTCACCGGGATCTTTTTCTTCGATGGATAGCACCTCATGCACATCCAGCTTTTGTCCGGCATATTCAAAAACCGGGAGCTTCCGGATTTCTTCACTGGTCTCGGCTCCAGCCTGGGCCGAAACCAGTGCAAAGCAGGCCAGAACAGAGGCCAGGCTCAGTGGTTTTTTCATCTCCACCTCAATATAAGAACAAGCTGATTTTCCGGCTGGCCTGAGCTGTGAATCCAGCAGCACTTGTCGAAACCAGTAACCGGTCTAACCTACAGATAAGGCGCAAGCACTCTGTATTGCTGAAGAGAGTTCTAAAGAAATTTGACAGTGATATGTCAGCGAAAAATCCGATTACAAGTTACCGGAAACATAACAGCCAGCCTGCGGACAGAACACAACGCCTCAAAACAATAAAATATCAGGCAGATACCGATAGCCATGGAAAGATCAGCACACTGGTACACGCCTCCTGAAGCCCTGCGCTCACACTGGCGAAAAGGAACAATGACCTATATCCTGGCGCTGTCAATCATCGCCATGCTGTCACTGCTATCCCACTACTTTGTGCAGAGCATTGTTGCCGAACAGGAGGCCACTGCCCGGGTTGTCAATCTTGCCGGAAGGCAACGCATGCTTTCCCAGCGGATCACCCGGATGGCTGGTGAAGCGGCCCGCACCCCCTCCAGCCCCCTGGATCAGGATTACACAACATTGATCGAAACCCTGCTCAGTGCTCATTATGCATTGATGCATGGATCTGTCGGACTGCACATTCCAGAGCCAAAATCGGCCGCCATAAAAAACATCTTTATGGCCGAGCCTTATAATCTCGACAGAACTATAAATATCTTTGCTGAGCTGGCCAGACAGCTCGGACTGTCTGGTTTCTCCGGAAAAAATCAGACCGCTTATATGAAGAGCTGAAATCAATATCAGATGGCCTTCTGGGTACTCTTGATACGCTGGTACTGCAGTACCAGAAAGACAGTGAATCAGCTATCGCCACACTTCAGCAATATAACCGGATTTCCCTGACCGGAATGTGCGTGACACTGCTGCTGGAAGCAATCCTGATTTTCCATCCCCTGCTGCTCGCGCTTTATCGCCGGGAAAAACAGTATCAGGAGCTCCTCGGAAAAATGGAGGATGAAATTTTGGAGCGGGTCAGGTTCCAGACCTTTAATGATCCCCTGACGGGCCTGCCAAACCGGCTGGCCATCTTTGAAAAGATCCAGACCATTATCCAGATGAGCCGGGGCAGCAGTGATATTTTCGTGGTGATCTCTGTTGGCATCGACCGGCTGCGGGATATCAACAACAGCATGGGTCATGACTATGGCGATACCCTGCTGGTTGATATTGCCGCCCGGCTAAACACTCTGGCCAGCCAGAGCGGCGGATTTGCCGGCCGGATGACGGGGGACGAGTTTTCCATTGTGCTTGAGCAGCGCCGCAATGATCAGGAACTGATGGGTTTTGTCAGCCAGCTGCTGGCCGTGGTTAATTTTCCCCTGAAAAATTATGACCATAATGTGAAAATCACAGCCTCTCTGGGGCTGGCCCTGTATCCGGAGGATGGCCTGGATGCCCGAACCCTGCTGATGCACGCCACTCAGGCCATGCATACCGCCAGAAGCGACGGGGGAAACTGCCTGCGTTTTTTCCAGCCGGCCATGACCAGCAAAATGACCCGGCGGATTTATCTGGAACACCAGCTGCGCCAGGCGCTGGCCAGCCAGCAGTCACAGCTGTCACTGTATTACCAGCCCAAAGTTGAGCTGAAAACCGGCGTGATTACCGGCGTCGAAGCCCTGTTACGCTGGAATCACCCGGAAGAGGGCCCCATTGGTCCAGATGAGTTTATTCCGGTGGCAGAAGAGTCCGACCTGATCCAGGAACTGGGAGACTGGGTACTGGTCACCGCATTGCAACAGACCGCTGAATGGCAGAAGCAGGGCCTGCGACTCAGCGTCAACATTAATGTTTCAGTCCGGCAACTGCTACGCGCCAATATCAGCCGGCGGGTCATAAGTCTTGCCCGGCAGCTGAATATTGACCCGTCCCATATCCAGCTGGAAATTACTGAAAGTAATGTCATGGATCATATGGACAGAATCATCAGCCAGCTAAACGAGCTGGTACATCAGGGCTTCGTGCTGGCCATTGATGATTTCGGAACCGGTCACTCCAGTCTGGCCAGACTCCGGGACCTGCCTGCCGGTGTCCTGAAAATCGACAAATCATTTGTCTCCAGTGCCATGCTGGACAACAGGGATATGCAGGTGGTCAAAGCCATTATCGAAATGGGCCACCTGCTGGGAAAATGCATCATTGCCGAAGGCGTCGAAACACCGGAACAGATGGCCATGCTGCGTCGGCTGGGTTGTGAGGAAGGCCAGGGTTACCTGTTTTCGAAGCCCCTGCCGGCCACACAGATTACCCCGCTTCTGGATAACAAGCGGATCAGCCCTGACTACCTGCCAGTCAAAGCCCTGAGCGGTTCCTGCTGAGCAGGCTTAACCGAAGAACCAGTAACAGACTGCAATGGCCGCCAGCGCGCCAGCAAAATCGGCCAGCAGGGCACAGCCGGCAGCATGGCGGGCCCGTTGTATGCCAACAGCGCCGAGATAAACCGCCAGCACATAAAAGGTGGTTTCTGTACTGCCCTGAATAGTGGCAGCTACCAAAGCAGGAAAGCTGTCAACGCCCTGGCTCTGCATGGTCTCGATCAGCATGGCCCGGGCAGCACTGCCTGAAAAGGGCTTGACCAGCGCAGTGGGCAACGCCTCAACAAAGCGGCCATCCCAGCCCAGACCATCAACCACCCAGCGGATGGCATCCAGTGCGTACTCCAGGGCCCCCGAGGCCCGCAACAGGCCAATGGCACAGAGCATGGCCAGCAGATAGGGCAGCAGGTTACGGGCGACCTCAAAGCCTTCCTTCGCCCCCTCCAGAAAAGCCTCATAGACGGCCACCCGCCGCCAGGCCCCCACCAGTACAAAGGTCACAATCAGGCCAAACAGGCCCAGATTGCCCAGCAGCGAGGATAGCTGGGCCAGGGCGGTAGCGGACAGGCTGCCCAGGGTGACCATGAAAGCTGCCAGCAGCAGGCTGCCAGGAACCAGATAGGCCAGTACCACCGGATCCCAGAGGCGCAGGCGCTGAACCAGCGCCACCGAAAGCAGTCCCACCAGCGTGGAAGCCGAAGTGGCCAGCAGAATGGGCAGAAAGACCAGAGTCGGGTTTTCCGCTCCCTGCTGGACCCGGTACATAAAAATGGAAACCGGCAACAGGGTCAGAGAAGAAGCATTCAGGACCAGAAACAGGATCTGGGCATTACTGGCCACAGCAGGCCGGGGGTTCAGGGTCTGCAGGGCATGCATGGCCTTGAGGCCGATGGGAGTAGCCGCATTGTCCAGTCCCAGACCATTGGCCGCAAAATTCAGGGTTATCAGCCCGAGAGCCGGATGGCCCGCCGGCACCTCGGGCATCAGCCGCCGGAACAGGGGACCCAGCAAACGGGCCAGCAGACTCACCAGACCGGCCTGTTCGGCAATCCGCAAAAACCCCAGCCACAGGGTAAGCGTCCCAAACAGCAGCAGCATTACATCGACAGACAGCCTGGCCATGGCAAACAGGCTCTGTACCAGAGCGGCAAAAACCTCCGGGCTTCCTCCCAGCAGCCAGCGGGCCAGCGCCGAAACAGCCGAGATGACAAAAAAGCCCAGCCACAGACCATTCAGCATAATCAGAAGCTCCGGAAAAAAGACAGGACAGGCCCGCTCAGACCATTACTGGTCATCCGTCACGTCATAGCCGGTACGGATACAGCCCAGACAGCGGACGAAGGTGGCCTCCCCCGGATCAACCACCAGGGCCTGGGCGGCCCGGTCCACACTGCCACTGGCCATGCTGAACGGCAGGGTGGCCAGAAATACGGCAGCACCAATGGCCGTTACCCCGATCATCAGCGGCCGGGCCACAATCAGGTCACCCAGCAT
>DIDB01000092.1 GCA_002417905.1 Pseudomonadaceae bacterium UBA5811 | reverse complement strand
CCCCGAAGCCGTACTGCCTCCGGCAGAGGTGCCCGCTGCCCGGCCGGCCCGGATCATCAGCCACCCGGTGCGCAGTGGCCAGCAGGTTTATGCCCAGGGTGGCGACCTGATCGTGCTGGCGCCGGTCAGTCCCGGAGCGGAAATTCTGGCTGACGGCAACATCCACGTTTATGCCCCACTGCGTGGCCGGGCACTGGCGGGCATCAAGGGTGACAGCAGTGCCCGGATTTTCTGCCAGCGCCTGTCCGCCGAGCTGCTGTCCATTGCCGGCCAATACAAGGTAGCCGAGGACCTGCGCCGTGAGCCGCTGTGGGGGACAGCGACCCAGATCAGCCTCTCCGGCCACGTATTGAACATCGCGCCCCTTTAACGGATACTCCCGTGATTTTTACAGGACCAGCCGGTGTTTTGCCCAGCGCGGAATCCGGCCAATTTCAAGATTAGGGTGAAGCACCTTGGCCAAGATTATCGTAGTCACTTCCGGCAAGGGTGGCGTCGGCAAAACGACCACCAGCGCTGCCATCGGCACCGGGCTTGCCCTGCGCGGTCACAAGACCGTCATCATCGACTTTGACGTCGGACTGCGTAATCTGGACCTGATCATGGGCTGTGAACGGCGGGTCGTTTATGACTTCGTCAATGTCATCCAGAACGATGCCAGCCTGGCCCAGGCGCTGATCAAGGACCGGCGGCTGGAAAACCTCTATGTACTGGCGGCCAGCCAGACCCGTGACAAGGATGCCCTGACCCAGGAAGGTGTAGAGCGGGTCATCAATGAGCTGGCCGAAAGTTTCGAATACATCATTTGCGACTCGCCGGCCGGTATCGAGAAAGGTGCCCATCTGGCCATGTACTTTGCCGATGAGGCCATCGTAGTCACCAACCCTGAAGTCTCTTCGGTGCGGGACTCTGACCGGATGCTGGGCCTGCTGGCCAGCAAGTCCCGCCGGGCTGAACAGGGCGGAGAGCCGGTCCGCGAACACCTGCTGCTGACCCGCTATCATCCTGAGCGGGTCAATAACGGCGAGATGCTGGGCCTTGAGGACGTCGAGGAAATCCTCTCCATTCCGCTGCTGGGGGTCATTCCGGAATCCAAGTCCGTACTGCGCGCCTCCAACCAAGGCATCCCGGTGATCCTGGATGAACAGAGTGATGCCGGCATGGCCTACAGTGATGCAGTGGACCGCCTGCTGGGCAAGGATGTGGAGCACCGCTTCCTCGACATGAAACGGCCCGGCTTCCTGAAACGCCTGTTCGGAGGTCGTGAATGAATTTTTTCGAGTTCTTTCGTGATCGCAAAAAGCAGACCCCTGCCTCCATCGCGAAAGAGCGTCTGCAGATCATCGTGGCCCATGAGCGCAGCCAGCGTAATGCGCCCGACTATCTGCCCGCCCTGCAGCAGGAGCTGCTGGAAGTCATCCGCAAATACGTCAGCATCGAGCATGACCAGGTTCAGGTTGCCCTGGAAAACCAGGGCAACTACTCCATCCTTGAGCTCAATGTCACCCTGCCAGAAAGTCGGGAGCCCTCGCGCTGAGCGAAACAGCCACCCCTGCCCGCCCAGGGCGGCAGGGCTGCCCATCACTGCAGACTGTCCATGCCATTAACCCATATCCGCATCCTGTACCAGGATGCTGCCCTGCTGATCGTGGAGAAGCCCGGGCTGCTGCTATCCGTGCCCGGCCGGGCCGAGGACAACCGGGACTGCCTGATTACCCGGCTGCAGGAAAATGGCTATCCGGAGGCCAGGATCGTCCACCGGCTGGACTGGGAAACCTCCGGCCTGCTGGTGCTGGCCCGGGACCCGGACAGCCACCGGGAACTGTCCCGCCAGTTCCATGACCGGGAAACCGCCAAAACTTACGTGGCCCTGTGCTGGGGCCAGCTGCCACAGGACAGTGGCCGGATCGAGCTGCCCCTGCGCTATGATCCCCCCACCAAACCCCGCCATGTAGTGGATCACCAGCAGGGCCGCCATGCCCTGACCTTCTGGCAGGTCACGGAGCGCCATGCAGAACACTGCCGGGTCGAACTGACCCCGATCACCGGCCGCTCCCATCAGCTGCGCGTACATATGCTGGCCATCGGTCATCCCCTGCTGGGAGACCAGCTCTATGCCCATGCTGCTGCCCTGCAGGCCCACAGCCGGCTCTGCCTGCATGCCAGCCATCTGGCGATTACTCACCCACAACGCGGCGAACGGCTGGAATTCCACTCCCCGGCCCCGTTCTGAGCCCCGGAAAACCGATAATCTTCTGCTGTCTGTCCGCTTATTCGCTAAACTCCCGGCATTGCCGCCGGGAGCCGACACATGCAAGAGGAACTCAACCAGGGCCTGCTCGCCTTTCTGCAAGCCTCGCCGACCCCATTCCACGCAACCCGCAATCTGGCCCACCGCCTGCAGTCCGCCGGATTCCGGCCGCTGGATGAACGCGAGCCCTGGCTGCTAAACAAAGGCGGCCGGTACTATGTAACCCGCAACAGCTCCTCCATCATTGCCTTTCAGCTGGGTAACCGGGCGGTGCTGGAGAATGGCATCCGCCTGGTGGGTGCCCATACCGACAGCCCCGGTCTGAAAGTCAAACCCCAGCCGGAGCTGCTGCGCCAGAATTTCTGGCAGCTGGGAGTGGAGGTTTATGGAGGTGCGCTGCTGGCCCCCTGGTTTGACCGTGACCTGTCCCTTGCCGGCCGGGTGACCTTCAGCCGGGACGGGCGGATCGAAAGCCGGCTGCTGGATTTCCGCCAGCCCATTGCCGTCATTCCGCAACTGGCCATCCACCTGCACCGGGAGGCCAACCAGGGCTGGGCCATCAACCCGCAGACCGAGCTGCCGCCCATTCTGGCCCAGCTGGGCGGCCAGGAACATCCTGACCTGCGTGCCCTGCTGGCTGACCAGTTGACCCGGGAGCATGATCTGGTGGCCGATGTGGTGCTCGACCATGAGCTCAGCCTTTACGACACCCAGCCCGCAGCCCTGGTGGGCCTGCATGGCGAGTTTATTGCCGGTGCCCGGCTGGATAACCTGCTGTCCTGCTATGCCGGACTGCAGGCCCTGCTGCAGGCCGGCAGCGAGCAGACCTGCCTGCTGGTCTGCAATGACCACGAAGAGGTTGGCTCCACATCCTGCTGTGGGGCGGACAGCCCTTTTCTGGAACAGGTGCTGGGCCGGCTGTTGCCGGGGGGGGATGCCTTCCCGCGGGTCATCAGCCGCTCCCTGCTGGTCTCCACGGACAATGCCCATGCCGTGCATCCCAACTATCCGGACAAACACGACAGCAATCACTGTCCCAAGCTGAATGCCGGGCCGGTGATCAAGGTCAACAGCAGTCAGCGCTATGCCACCAGCAGCGAAACGGCCGGATTTTTCCGCCATCTGTGCCTGGCCGAAGAGGTCCCGGTCCAGTGCTTTGCCAGCCGCAGTGACATCGGCTGTGGCTCGACCATCGGCCCGCTGACCGCTGCCCGGACTGGCGTGCGGGCCGTAGATATCGGCCTGCCCACCTTTGCCATGCACTCCATCCGCGAACTGGCTGGCAGCCAGGATCTGGGCCACCTGGTCAAGGTCCTGACCGCCTTTTACAACTGTCCGGAACTGCCCTGATCAGGACAGCTGTTCATCGATGACCAGCGCCAGCTTGCCAGAAACCTTGTTGCTGGCCAGAGCGGCAAAAGCAGCCTCGACATCATCAGCCACATAGCTGCGCTCCAGGCGCGGTGACAGCTGGCCCGAGGCAAACAATGGCCAGGCCCGCTGCTCCAGATCTGCCAGCAGTTCGGCCTTGGAGTCTGCACTGCGGCTGCGCAGGGTCGAACCGATCAGCCGGATGCGCTTGATCAGCAGCCTGGCCAGATCAAGCGTGACCTCCCGCCCCCCCATCAGGCCGATAATGACCCAGCGACCATCGGTACCCAGCAGCTGCAGGTTCAGGGGCGCATATTTGGCCCCCACCGGATCCAGGATGACATCAAAGGGCGCAAAGTCCCGCAGGCCCTCCAGGCCGTCACCACGCAATACACCACCCTCAGCCCCCAGTGACTCACAGTAGGCCAGCCGCTCCGCCGAGCCCACACTGACCCAGCAGGGACTGCCCAGTGCCTTGCATAACTGGATACCTGCAGAGCCCACGCCACTGGCTCCGGCATGCAGCAGCACTTTCTCGCCCGGTTGTACGGCAGCCAGTTCAAACAGGTTCAGCCAGGCGGTGGCATAGGCCTCCGGGCTAGCGGCGGACCCAACCATGGACATACCGCCCGGAACCGGCAGGGCATGGCGGGCGTCCACCACAACCTCTTCAGCCATCCCGCCCCCCGCCAGGAGGGCGCACACCCGGTCACCCACCTGCCAGCGGCTGCCCGCTCCGGCCTCGGTGACCACGCCGGCACACTCCAGTCCCAGGGTGTCCGTAACCCCGGGGGGGGGCGGATAATGACCAGCCCGCTGCAGCAGGTCTGCCCGGTTCAGTCCGGCCGCTGCCACCCGGATACGGATCTCGCCTGCACCACAGGCCGGAGCCGGCCTGTCAGCCCAGGTCAACTGTCCTTCAATTGCTTGCAATGCTTTCATGCTACCCCCATATTGAGACCAGATTCTGTCCCCGGATTATTAGCCCATCACTTGCTGGCCCGGCGCCCCAGCCATCATCAGGCTGTTTTACCATCACGCCAGCCCGACCGATAATGTACCGGCTTTCTTATCTCAGCGGCCTACTATGCTCAACACCAAAGCTTTGCGTTTTTCCAGCGCCATGAAAAACTCGCTGACCGTTCCGGCTCTGGCACTGCTGCTCGGTTTCCAGCCATCCATGGTGCCCGCCAGCCCAGCAACTCCGGATAACGACTGGAGTTACCTGCAGCCGCACCGCGAACAGGTCATTGCCAGCCTCAATATCGTGGAGCTGCTCAAACGCCATCATTACAGCAAGCCGCCGCTTAACGATGCCCGCTCAGCTGAAATCTATGATGGCTACCTCAAGGCGCTCGACCCTTCCCGCAGCTTCTTTACGGCCGCTGACGTTGCGGGCTTCAATGCGTGGCGTACCCAGTTTGATGACTTCCTGAAAAGCGGCAATCTGGAACCCGGTTTCAGCATGTACCGGAAAGCCCTTGAGCGCCAGGGCCTGCGCCTTGATTACACCATTGCCCTGCTGAAGCAGGGGCTCAAGGACATGGATTTTAGTGTGGATGAAGAGCTGATGGTGGACCGGGACAAAGCGCCCTGGCCCAAAGATCAGGCCGAGCTGAAAGATTTGTGGCGCAAGCGCCTGAAAGATGAGGTTCTGCGCCTGAAAATCTCCGGAAAAACTCCGGAAAATATCCGGGAGCTGCTGCTCAAGCGCTATACCAACCAGCGCAGCCGTCTGGCCCAGACCCGCAGTGAAGACGTGTTCCAGACCTACATCAACGCCTTCGCCCAGAGCTACGACCCCCACACCCAGTACCTGTCACCAGATAATGCTGCCAACTTCGATATCAATATGAGCCTGTCCCTGGAGGGAATCGGAGCTGTTCTGCAGAACGACAACGAATACGTCCAGATTTCCCGGCTGGTTCCGGCGGGCCCGGCCGAAAAGAGCAAGCAGCTCAACCCGGCCGACAAAATCATTGGCGTTGCCCAGGCCAACGAGGACATGGTCGACGTCACTGGCTGGCGGCTGGATGAAGTGGTCAAGCTGATCCGTGGTCCACGGGGATCAGTGGTCCGACTGGAAATCATTCCGGCCTCCAATGCGCCCAATGACCAGACCAGCAAAATCGTCTCCATTACCCGGGATGCCGTCAAACTTGAGGAGCAGGCCGCACACAGCTCCATCCTGCACCTCAAGGACAATGGCCGGGACTACAAGCTGGGTGTTATCGAGCTGCCCGCATTCTATATGGATTTCAAGGCCCTGCGGGCGGGTGACCGGGACTACAAAAGCACCACCCGTGACGTGAAAAAGCTGATTGCCGGACTGCAGAAAGAAAACATTGATGGGCTGGTCATCGACCTGCGCAACAATGGCGGCGGCTCCCTGCAGGAGGCCACCGAACTGACCGGACTTTTCATCAAGGAAGGTCCAACCGTTCTGGTTCGCAACAGTGATGGCCGGGTCGATGTGCTGGCTGATGAAACCAATGATCTTTATTACCGTGGCCCCATGGCCATTCTGGTCAACCGTCTGTCGGCTTCGGCCTCGGAGATTTTTGCTGGTGCCATGCAGGATTATCACCGGGCCCTGATCGTGGGAGGCCAGACCTTTGGCAAGGGTACCGTGCAGAGCATCCAGCCCCTGAACCATGGTGAGCTGAAACTGACGCTGGCCAAGTTCTACCGGGTATCCGGCCAGAGCACCCAAGACCAGGGAATTGTTCCGGACATCACCTATCCGGCCAGTGTGGATACCAAAAAAATCGGTGAAAGTGCCCTGCCCCATGCCTTGCCCTGGGATAGCATCCGTCCGGCCATTAATGCCGAACGCAACCCCTTCCAGCCGCTGCTGGCCGAACTGAGAAACCGCCACCTGGAGCGGATCCAGAACAACCCGGACTTTATCTACACCCGCAACCGGCTGGCACTGGCCGAAGAGCTGGCCCGGGAAACCTCGGTATCCCTGAACGAAGCCAAACGCCGGGCCGATCAGGCCAGCATCGAGAAACGCCAGCTGGAGCTGGAAAATGCCCTGCGCCAGGCCAAGGGTGAAAAACTGCTGACCCGCCAGGACCTGGAAGAAGAAGAACGCAAACCCCGGGAGCCCGGTCTTGGCCAGGACCAGACCAAACCGGAGGATGACGCGTTTGTCACCGAGGCCGGCAAGGTCCTGCTGGACTATGTTGGTCTGGATGCACTGCATGAGCGGCGCGAGGCTCTCCGCTAAGCCGGTAACATCTGGTCATAAGACTGACACAGAAGATCCGCAAGAATAAAAGGCAGCCGGGAGGCTGCTTTTTACATTCAGGCGGGGATAACAGGCATGGGGATCAGCGAAGAGCAGCAGACCGAGCTGCAAAAAATCCTTGATGGCCGACAGGTTACTGCTGTTTTCCAGCCCATTGTCCACCTGCCCGGACAACGGATTTATGGCTATGAAGCCCTGTCCCGCGGCCCGGCACACAGCCCCCTGCAGGCACCTGCCGAACTGTTCCGGGTAGCCCGCCAGACCGGCGATCTTGGCCGGCTGGAGCAGCTATGCCTGGAAACAGCCTGCCAGACCTTTGCCGGGCTGCAGCTGCCCGGCCAGCTGTTCCTGAATATCAGCCCGCCCACACTGCTGGATAACCCGGACTGGCTGCCCCATCTGCTTGCACTGCTGGAACGGCTTGACCTGCCACCCCAACGGATCACCCTGGAAATCACGGAGCAGTTTCCGGTACTCCAGCCGGAGCAGCTCCGGAGCCGGCTGGAGCACTGCAAGGCACAAGGCCTGCACATTGCCCTGGATGACCTGGGCTCCGGCTATGCCACCCTGCGGCTCTGGTCTGAACTCCGGCCTGACCATGTCAAGATCGACCGCTATTTTATTGCAGGCATCCAGCAGGACCCGTTCAGGCGCGGACTGGTGGAGGCGTTCATCAGTATTGCCCGGACATCCGGAACCCTCCTGATTGCCGAAGGCATTGAGAACCCAGGAGAACTGCAGGTCCTTCAGGCGTGCGGCATCAGCCTGGTTCAGGGATACCTGCTGGGCCGCCCTGACAGGCAGCCCGCCCGGAATATCTGCGAGCTGTCCGGCCTGTCCGCCCTGCCGGCCAGACAGCCTCCGGATGCTGGCCATGGCAACCTGGACAGGCTGGTCTGCCGCGAGCCAGCCATTCCGGAGTCCAGTCCGATTGCCCGGGTTATGGAATGCTTCCGCCAGCCAGACAGCCCGGATTCCCTGGCGGTCATCAACAGCCGGCAGCAGCCGGTCGGTATCGTGCACCGCCATCTGTTCACCCAGGAGCTGCTCAGGCCTTTTGCAACCGACCTGCTGGCCCGCAAACCAATCAGCCGCCTGATGAAGCCCCAGTTCCTGATGGTTGAACACAGCGACTCCCTGCAGCAGATCAGCCGGCTGCTGACCAGCCAGCCCGGCCACCGGATGGATGAAGACTTCATCATTGCGGATGGTGGCCGCTATCTGGGCATGGGCCGCTCCATTGATGTCCTGCGGCAGATCACCGAAATCACCATCCTGCAGGCCCGCCAGGCCAATCCGCTGACCCTGTTGCCCGGCAACCTGGCCATTCAGCGCTATCTTGGCCAGTTGCAACTGCAGCGGCAGGGTGCCCTGATCTGTTATATCGATATCGATAACTTCAAGCCGTTCAATGATCTCTACGGCTATGCCCAGGGCGACCGGGTCCTGGTCACCCTGGCCAACGGCCTGACAGAAATGGCCTGCCCTGACCGGGAGTTTGTCGGGCATATCGGTGGTGATGATTTTATTCTGGTCCTGGCACCCGATCTGCCCGGAGGGCTGGCACGCATCCAGCAACTTTCTGCCAGTTTCCAGCAGCGCTGCCGGCCACTCTATAACCCGGAGCATCTGCAGTCTGGCAGCTTTACGGCTCCGGACCGTCAGGGACAGCTGCAACGCTTTCCCCTGCTGTCCCTGTCCGTCGGGATTGTTGCCCTGGCAAAAGACTCCCCGGATCAACCGGATGCCGACACGCTGGCCAGTCTGGCGTCACAGGCCAAAAAACAGGCCAAGCAGCTCAAGCCCGGCAACTCTATTTACCTCATCCAGCCCCCGGAACGCAGGCCAGCAGAATGCCAGTCACTGGTCCCGGTGGCCTGATCTGCCCCTAAAATTCGTTGCGCAGGCGTTTATAGGCCATAGCCAGGTGCACATTGGTCTGGGCCACGTCCTCGGAAAACTCTGAGGCCGAGACCTGTACCGGCGGATAGAGGGACAGATCCGTCTCCGGACCGATATGCTCGGTGGGCGGCACGTAAAAATTATCCGGAATATCCAGCCCCTCCACGACCGAGTTATGCCGGACCACACTGCCATTCCCAACCCGGCAGTTGAACAGCACACTGTTAAAGCCAATAAACACCCGGTCACCAACCTGACAGGGACCATGCACAATGGAGCGATGGGCAATCGAGGTGAACTCACCAATGGTGACAGCGGCACCTGATTTGGAGTGGATCACGACACCATCCTGGATATTGGAACAGGCGCCAATGGTAATTGGCGCCATATCACCCTGTGCACTCAGCTCATCCGCCCGGATCACCGCATAGGGTCCTACAAATACATGCTCCCCGATAATTACTTTGCCGCAAATAATGGCGGTCTGATCAATGTAGGCCGTTTCGGCAATGACTGGCAGATCGCCAGAGGGGTTCCTGCGGATCATAAGCACTCCATCCGGGTTGTTATGCAATTGTTATAACATAACATTAGGTGAGTCCAAATCCGGATTCGTAACCTCATTCGTCCTGCCCATAAGGCACAATGCACGCTCCTGACTGCTGATGGAGACTGCAGGCCATGCCCCTGAAATCCCCGCGCCGAACCGCCCGGCTGTTGCTGCTGTACGGCCTGCTGTCACACGGAACGGCCTGGGCCACAGGCCTGGCACTGCCCAAAGCAGCCACCCAGTGCACCCGCAGTGCCACCCTGATGCAATGCCATGACCTGATGGGCAATTATTACAGTATGGCACTGATGGGCCGGACGGTATTCCTGCGGGGCCATGATGCGGTCCGGGGCCTGTCCTGGGCCCAGACCAGCAGTAGCACCGGGCAGGGCCAGGTGTTCTGCGGGTTCAGCAGTGACGGACAGGTCTGGATTGGCCGGACCCGTAAAATTGGCTGGAACGTGCTGGGCCGCTTTTCGTCTTCGACAGGCACCAGGGGCCAGACCTCCTGCAACCGGCTCAAGGGCTGCAGCTACTGACCCGGAAAGACCCACTCAGTGTTCCGGATGTCCGGCCAGTGCCACGGCCCGGAACATGGCCCGCCGCTTGTTCAGGGTTTCCTCCCACTCCAGGGCGGGCTGGGAGTCCGCCACAATTCCGGCACCAGCCTGCACATGCAGCTCACCATCGCGAATCACCCCGGTGCGGATGGCCATGGCCGTATCCCTGTTGCCATTCCACGCCAGATACCCCCCTGCCCCGCCCTCAATGCCCCCCTTGACCGGCCCCCCTTCGCCCATGACCCCC
>DIDB01000236.1 GCA_002417905.1 Pseudomonadaceae bacterium UBA5811 | reverse complement strand
CCGGAAGCCCTGGCGCTGCATTTCTTTGGCCACATGCACCATTTCATCCAGCGACGGGGTAATCAGCCCGGACAGGCCAATGATGTCGCAGTGCTCGGCCCGGGCGGTCTGCAGGATTTTTTCGCAGGGCACCATGACGCCCAGATCCACCACGTCATAGCCGTTGCAGCCGAGGACTACACCCACAATGTTTTTGCCGATGTCGTGGACATCCCCCTTGACCGTTGCCATCAGGATTTTGCCCTTGGCTTCGGGCCGGTCACCTTTTTCGGCCTCGATAAAGGGCACCAGATGGGCCACGGCCTGTTTCATGACCCGGGCCGACTTCACCACCTGAGGCAGGAACATTTTGCCGGCACCGAACAGGTCACCGACCAGGTTCATGCCGGACATCAGCGGGCCTTCAATCACCTCGATGGGCCGGGCACACTGCTGGCGGCATTCTTCGGTGTCTTCCACGATATGGGTGGTAATGCCCTTGACCAGAGCGTGCTCCAGACGCTGGCCTGCTGGCAGGCTGCGCCATTCTTCGGTTTCTGCTTCCTTGCTGGTGCCATCGCCACGGTACTGTTCGGCAATGGCCAGCAGGGCATCGGTGGCCCCCGGGGAGCGGTTCAGCACGACATCTTCCACCCGGTCGCGCAGTTCCTGTGGAATCTCGTCGTAAATGGCCAGCTGGCCGGCGTTGACGATGCCCATGCTCAGTCCGGCGCGGATGGCGTGATAGAGAAAGACCGAGTGAATGGCTTCGCGGACCGGGTTGTTGCCGCGGAACGAGAAGGAGACGTTGGACACGCCGCCGGAGCTCAGGGCATGGGGCAGGTGGTCGCGGATGTAGGCGCAGGCATTGATAAAGTCGACCGCGTAATTGTTGTGCTCCTCGATGCCAGTGGCCACGGCAAAGATATTGGGGTCAAAGATGATGTCTTCCGCCGGGAAGCCGACGTCGTTGACCAGAATATCGTAGCTGCGCTGGCAGATTTCCTTTTTGCGCACCTCGGTATCAGCCTGTCCCGCTTCGTCGAAGGCCATCACCACCACGGCTGCGCCGTAGCGTTTGCACAGCCGGGCATGGTGTTTGAAGGGTTCGATGCCTTCTTTCATGGAGATGGAGTTGACGATGCCCTTGCCCTGGATGCACTTGAGGCCTGCCTCGATGACCTCCCATCGGGAAGAGTCAATCATGATCGGCACCCGGGAGATGTCCGGTTCCGAGGCAATCAGGTTGAGGAACGTGACCATGGCTGCCCTGGAGTCCAGCATGCCCTCATCCATGTTGATATCGATGACCTGGGCACCGGCCTCAACCTGCTGGCGGGCCACGTCCAGGGCTTCAGCATAGTTTTCTTCACGGATCAGCCGGGCGAAGCGGGCCGATCCGGTGATATTGGTGCGCTCGCCAACGTTGACAAACAGCGACTGCCGGTCAATGGCAAAGGGTTCCAGCCCGGCGAGCCGGCAGGCCTGGGGGATGTCCGGCACCTGGCGCGGCGGGTATTTGGCCACTGCGCTGGCTATGGCCTGGATATGCGCCGGGGTGGTACCACAGCAGCCGCCCACAATATTCAGCAGGCCGGAGGCAGCAAACTCGCCGATGATGGCCGCCATCTGCTCCGGTGTTTCGTCGTATTCACCAAAGGCGTTGGGCAGCCCGGCATTGGGGTGGGCAGAAACGTGGGTACCCGCTTTGGTGGCCAGCTCCTCGATATAGGGGCGCAGCTCCCGGGCACCGAGCGCACAGTTCAGGCCAATGGAGATTGGCCGGGCATGGCGGACCGAGTTCCAGAAGGCTTCAGTGGTCTGGCCGGACAGGGTGCGGCCGGAGGCATCGGTAATGGTGCCGGAGAGCATGATGGGCAGCGTTGTGCCTTCTTCTTCGAAAACCTGCTGCACGGCGAAGATGGCAGCCTTGGCATTCAGGGTGTCAAAGATGGTTTCGATCAGGATCAGGTCGGCGCCACCGGCAATCAGTCCACGGGTGGCTTCCGTGTAGTTTTCCACCAGTTCATCAAAGGTGACGTTACGGTAGCCGGGGTTGTTGACGTCCGGTGAAATGGAGCAGGTCCGGCTGGTCGGACCCAGCACGCCGGCGACAAAGCGTGGCTGCTCCGGGGTTTCAGCGGTTTTGGCGTCGGCAACTTCCCGGGCCAGCCGGGCACCCTCGACGTTCAGTTCGTATACCAGGTGCTCCATGGCGTAGTCAGCCTGGGAGACCCGGGTGGCGTTGAAAGTATTGGTTTCGAGAATGTCGGCCCCGGCCTCCAGATAGGCTTTTTCAATGGCCTGGATTACATCCGGGCGGGTCAGCAGCAGCAGGTCGTTATTGCCCTTGACGTCCTGGGGCCAGTCGGCAAAGCGGCTGCCCCGGTAGTCGCTTTCCTCCAGCCGGTAGCTCTGGATCATGGTCCCCATACCGCCGTCCAGCATCAGGATGCGCTGGCTCAGGGCCTCCCGCAGGGCCTGCAGGCGGGCGGAGCGATCGGCGGAGCGGGAGGAGGGGGCGCTGGACATGAAAACTACCTGTAAACCGCTGATAAAAAGGCCCTGATGATAGCAAATGCCATGGGGGGCTGCCGGGTTGGCCGGCTACCGGGTTGGCCCGCTAGAATGCCGGCTTTTGTCAGGAGTACGCCCATGCGCCGGGCAGGCACTGCCATTTTCTGGGGGCTGTTGTGGGCATCGGGCCTGGCCGCGGCACCGCTGTCGTTCCAGCGGGATATCCGGCCACTGTTTGCGGAGAAATGTGTGGTCTGCCATGCCTGTTACGACGCGCCCTGCCAGCTCAAGCTGGGCAGTGCCGAAGGGCTGGAGCGCGGAGCCAGCAAGCTGCGGGTCTATGACACCCGGGCCGATGCCCAGGCCCCCACCCGGCTGTTTTTTGATGGCCATGGCCCGGCGGACTGGCAGCGCCGGGGCTTTTTTCCGGTATCGGCGGCCACCCGGCAGGCTGCGCTGATCAGCCGGATGCTGGCGCTGGGCCGTGCGGCTCCGCTGGTGCCTTATGCCCGGCTGCCGGAAACGCTGGATATCCGGGTGACCCGTGACAACCAGTGTCCGGCTCCGGACGAATTTGAGCGTTATGCCAACAAGTTTCCCCATGCCGGGATGCCCTTTGCGGTGACCGGGCTGGAGCCGGAGGAATACCAGCGGCTGGAGCAATGGCTGCAGCAGGGTGCACCCGTGGAGCCGGATGCCCTGCAGCCCGGCCCCGGCGAGCAGCAGCAGATCCGCCAGTGGGAGGATTTCCTGAATGGCCAGAGCCTGCGCCAGCAGCGGCATTTCAAACGCGCCGGGGGCTGCAAACACATCGCCTTCAGCCACGGCAATGCCGTGCTCGCCCAGCCATGCAATGGCGCCATCGCGCAGGCCACCTGTCACCGTCTCATTAAACCGGCTGACAACCAGCGCCAGACGGGGTGCGGGGGAAAGGGCCTTGAGGTCAGGCAGAGTAACGGGGGAACGTGTACCCATAAGTCGTATTATCCTTTTGAATCACTGCGTCTTGAATCTTGAATACAGACTGCTCAGGCAGGAACCTTGTGCATTGCGGAGGACGGTGCATCGCAGCTCAGGTGGTGGCCCATGCGCTTGCGTTTGGCATGCAGGTAGGCACGGTTGAACATGTTGGCCGGAATTTCCAGCCCCAGTCTTTTACGCACCACAAAGCCCCGGCTTTCCAGTGCCCGAACTTTCTCGGGGTTGTTGGTCAGCAGGTCGAGCTGGCCCACACCAAGGCTGCGCAGTATGCCCGCCGCCGCCTGCCAGTCGCGCGCATCGGTTGCAAAGCCGAGCCTGTGGTTGGCTTCGACCGTATCCAACCCGGCATCTTGCAATTCGTAGGCACGTATCTTGTTCACAAGACCAATGCCGCGCCCTTCATGCCCACGCACGTAAACAAGCACGCCGCATTCAGCCTGCCCGATGGCCTGCAATGCCGCCTGAAGCTGGGACCCGCAATCGCACCGCAGGGAGCCGAGCGCATCGCCCGTAACACATTCGGAATGCAGGCGCACCAGCGGTACCGGGCCGTTGGGGCGGACATCCCCCTTGACCAGCGCGACATGCTCCACGCCTTTTTCATCCCGGAAGGCGTGAATAACCAGCTCATTCCCACCATACACGCTAGGCAGGGCGGCCTTGGCCAGATCGGGAATGCTCTCTTCCACCACGGGGTCGGCGGCCTGCGCGGGTTGTGGCTCCAGCGGCGCCAGACCATGCGCGCCAATCCATGCCACCAGTTCGGCAATGGAAATAATGGGCATGTCATGCTGCCGGGCAAACACATCCAGCTGAGGACGGCGGGCCATTGTGCCGTCCTCGTTCAGGATTTCGCAGATCACGGCGGCGGGTTTGAGCCCGGCAAGACGCAGCAGGTCAATCGAGCCTTCGGTATGGCCAATACGCGCCAGCACACCACCGGGTTCGGCCCGCAGGGGGAAGATATGCCCCGGGGAGGCAATATCCGCCGGTGTGGCCTCATCTGCCGTGGCGACCAGCACGGTCTGGGCACGATCGGCGGCGGAAATGCCGGTGCTGACCCCCTCACGCGCCTCGATCGACACGGTAAACGCCGTGCCATACTGCGCGGTGTTGTCGCTCTGCCGCACCATCATGGGCAGTTCAAGCTGCTCTACGCGCTCGGCGGTCAGGGGCAGGCAGACCAGCCCACGGGCATGGGTGATCATGAAGTTCATGGCCTGCGGGGTCATGAATTGTGCCGCCATAACAAGGTCGCCCTCGTTTTCGCGGTCCTCATCATCCACCATCACAACCATGCGGCCCGCCCGCACGGCATCCAGCGCACGCAGCAGACACTCGGAGGGCTGGAGCGGTGCGGTCTGCCCCTGTGTCATTTTGCCTGACATTGTGCCTCCACATATTTTGCAATGATATCCACTTCCACATTCACGGCATCCCCCACCCTGAGCGTACCCAGTGTGGTGTGGTCCCATGTGTGCGGAATGATCATGAGGGCGATGCGGAACTTACCGTCCTGCACCGGCCCCACTTCGTTCAGGGTCAGGCTGATCCCGTCCAGCGCGACCGAGCCTTTTTCCACCATGTAGCGGCGCAGCTCGGCGGGAATATCAAATTCCACGCGCCGGGCATCGCCCGAAGGTGTTGCCCCCACAAACCTACCCAGCCCATCCACATGCCCCTGCACAATATGGCCGGACAGGCGGGTGGACGGCGTTACCGCACGCTCCAGATTAACCCGCGACCCGGCTGCAAGGGAGCCCAGCATGGTGCGGTCCAGTGTTTCACTGCTGACAAAAAAGCGTACGGGCATATTCTGCGCCGGAGCCACGGCTGTCAGGCAGACACCATTGACGGCAATGCTCTCGCCCTCGGCCACGTCGGTCAGGCCGGTCTGCACTTCCAGCATAAGGGAGCGCGCACCCTGCTCGACGGCAAGGACCTGACCAAGAGATTCTATAATACCGGAAAACATGCCTGCTCCTGCGTGCATCGCGCCCATTGCGGAAAAAGGGAAAGGGGGGAAATGTGGTGTCGGGTTGAAACAGAAAAGTGGTCGCACCCCTGCGCGTCCTCCCGGATTTGCAGCCGGTCTTCCCACAATCCCGGCCCCCTAATGGCCCCAACAAGGTGGGGCCAACCCCCACCATACCCCCCACGGGCGGACCGTTGGGCCGGCACGCGGGTACGACG
>DIDB01000187.1 GCA_002417905.1 Pseudomonadaceae bacterium UBA5811 | reverse complement strand
GCAGCGTGAGCCGGGCCAGGGGGCCGGGGGGGGGCGGGATGCCGAGCGGCGGTATGAGCTGCGCTGGGGGCAGTTTGTGGCCTGCCAGAAGACGGCCGCGCAATACCTGTCCAGCAGTGTCAGTGTGACCGCGGGCGAGTTTGAGCTGCGTGCCCGGGGCCGTATCCTGAAATTTGATGGCTATACCCGGGTCCAGCCTGCCCAGGGCAAATCCGGGGAAGATGATATTCTTCCCGAAATGCAGCCGGGCGAAACGCTGGCCCTGCTGAAACTGGACCCCAGCCAGCACTTTACCAAGCCCCCGGCCCGCTATACCGAAGCCAGTCTGGTGCGGGAAATGGAAAAGCGCGGGATTGGCCGGCCCTCGACCTATGCGGCGATCATTTCCACCATCCAGGAGCGTGGCTATGTCTCGGTGAACAACCGCCGGTTCTATGCCGAGAAAATGGGGGAAATTGTTACCGAACGGCTGTCAGAGAGCTTCCGGGACCTGATGGATTACGGTTTCACCGCTCATATGGAAGAGGACCTGGACAAGGTTGCCCAGGGGGTGCGCAACTGGAAAAACCTGCTGGACGAGTTTTACGGCGACTTCAGCCAGCGGCTGGAAGTGGCCGGCTCGGCAGAGCAGGGCATGCGGGCCAACCAGCCGACCCTGACCGATATCCCCTGCAAGGTCTGCGGCCGGCCGATGATGATCCGTACCGCCTCTACCGGCGTCTTTCTCGGCTGTTCCGGTTACAGCCTGCCGCCCAAGGAGCGCTGCAAGGCCACCATCAACCTGGTGCCCGGGGGAGAAATTGCCGGGGACGACGAAGGCGAGTCCGAATCCAGGGTGCTGCTGGGCAAGCGGCGTTGCCCGATCTGTGGCACAGCCATGGAGCCCTATCTGCTGGACGAGCAGCACAAGCTGCATATCTGCGGCAATAACCCGGACTGTTCGGGCTACGAAGTGGAGGACGGCCAGTTCCGGATCAAGGGCTATGAAGGTCCGACCCTGGAATGTGACAAGTGCGGCAGCGAAATGCAGCTGAAAACCGGCCGGTTTGGCAAATTCTTTGGCTGTACCAATCCGGAGTGCAAAAATACTCGCAAGCTGCTGAAAAATGGTGAACCGGCTCCGCCGAAAATGGATGCGGTGCCCATGCCGGAGTTGCGCTGCGAGAAAGTGGACGACACCTATGTGCTGCGGGATGGGGCCTCCGGGCTGTTCCTGGCGGCCAGCCAGTTTCCGAAAAAACGGGAAACCCGGGCGCCACTGGTGCGCGAGCTGCTGGCCCACCGGGCGGAAATAGACCCCAAATACCATTACCTGCTGGACGCTCCGCTGCAGGATCCGGAGGGCCGTCCGGCGGTCATCCGCTTCAGCCGCAAGACCAGGGAGCAGTATGTGCAGTCTGAAGTGGATGGCAAGCCGACCGGCTGGAAAGCCTTTTACGATCATGGCCACTGGGCCGTTTCCACCAAATAGGCAGGCGGCGGCCCGCCGCCCGGGCGGTCGGGTCCTGCGGGAGAGCCGTCATGGCCAACGAGCTTTACACCAGAACCAACCAGAAGATGTATTTCACCGGCCTGGCACTGGACCGCTGGCGCCAGGCGGTGCTGGACAACCGGGATCCGGGCTGCATCCTGGCGGAGCGGGAAACCAGCCTGTTTCATCTGTACGGTGCCCTGCTGGGCCTGTGCCATGAAATCCTGGGCTTTTACCGCTCGCCAGCCATGGAGCTGCGCCGGGTGGAAAAAATCCTGACCCGGGCCACCCTGGAGCAGATGCCCTGTCCCGAGCTGGCCGAGCTGCTGGACATGGCGGGTGATCCATCCAGCTGGCTGGCTGTTCTGCTGCAGCAGTATGGCCAGCTGTTCCAGCCGCCCCGGCCGGTTCAGGCTGAGAATATGAATCCGCCGGAGACCGTGCTGGCCGATGACCTGCTGCGGGATATCGACGAGCTGGCCCGCTGGCGCCAGCAGCTCAAGGCGCTGATCCTGCGTTTTCGCGAATCAATGACCGAATGGTAACCCCGCACCGGGGTATTTCTGTATGACTGGCTGCATCAGTGAGGCGGGCACTCTGCTGTGGCACTGCGCATCCTGCATGTTTAGAGGACAATCATCATGCCTACCGCTTTTCTGGAAATCATTGAACTGCCCGATGGCCGCCTGATGCTGCGCCGCGCCGGGGATGAAATGGTGCTGGTTACCCTGGAGTTTTCAGAGCAGGCCCGCCAGTTCCTGCAGGGCCAGCATATTGAAGTGGCCAAGGCCATGTTTGATACCGGTGTACAGCTGGCCGGACAGATTGCTGAGGGTGAGGTTCTGGATGGGCTGCCGGAAAGTGATGCGGAATATGGGGCGCGGATTCTGCACTGATCCGGCGGGCTCAGAACCGGGTGTCGTTTTCGCAGGGCATGCCATCGTGATCGCCATTCATTGGGGTGCCCGGGCAGTTTTCCAGGAAAAACCCGGCTTCGGCTCCTGAGCACATCTGGCTGCAATGCTGCCGGCCATCGCAGGCAAAATGCCCTTTTCTTCAAGCGTCTTCCCGTTTGCTGATGGGCCCGGAGCGGGTCGTGGCCGGGATTATGGCCTGCCCGCCTTGCCCTGACGGCGGATGATGCCGACCATCAGGCCCTCGATAACCAGCTCCTGGCGGTCCAGATCAATCTGGATGGGTGAGAAACAGGCGTTTTCGGCCTGCAGGATGACCTGCCGCCCCTCGTGGCGGAAGCGTTTGACCGTCACCTCGTTATCCAGCCGGGCCACCACAATCTGGCCGTTGCGGGCTTCCGGCGTGGCGTGAACGGCCAGCAGGTCGCCGTCCAGGATACCGGCATCCTGCATGCTCTGTCCCTGGACGCGTAGCAGGAAGTCAGCCCGGGGCTGGAACAGGGCGGGGTCAGCCGGACAGTATTCTTCCACATGTGGCAGGGCCAGAATGGGTGCGCCGGCGGCCACCCGGCCGATGACGGGCAGGCCTGCCGGTGCTGCCGGGCTGGCCAGGCGGATACCCCGGGAGGCCCCCGCGACCAGCTGGATGGCGCCCTTGCGGGCCAGGGCTTTCAGATGCTCTTCGGCGGCATTGGCCGAGCGGAAGCCCAAGGTTCCGGCAATCTCCTGGCGGGTCGGCGGATAGCCCTGTGCCTCCAGGCAGCGCCGGATGAAAGCCAGCACCTCGGCCTGGCGGGGCGTCAGTTTGAACATGGCAGGCTCCTGTAACCGGCAGATGGCTGTAATTGTATACAGTCTTTGCGGGCCGGCAATCGGCGACCTGCAGGCCTGCTACGGGGAATCACGGATTTTCCGGTTGCTGGTGCCGGGAGCGGCCTGCGAGAATCCGGTCTTTGCTGCTGCATCTGGATGGGGACGACCCGATGGCCATGAATCCTGTAGAAACAGTCCAGCTGAGCCACTGGGAGAGTATTCCGGAGCCTGGTGTGGTGGCCCACGCCCTGGATGCCCTGGAGTCCGGCTGTGTGCTACGTCTGCCACTGGCGTTTCCGCTGGAAGAGGGCGAGCAGGTGGTGCTGTCTGATGCACTGCTTGACGGCAGCCGGAAAAATATCAGCTATGACCCGGCCACCGGTCGCCTGAAAGGCTGTGTGGATGACCCGGCGCTGGCTGGCCGGCTGCGGGCGGTGATGGCACGTTATGCCCGGCTGAGCGCCAGTTTGCTGGATAACCTGCTGCCGGCTTACCGGGGCCAGCTGGAGGCGGGCCGGACCAGCTACCGGCCTGCTGAAATTGCCGGCCGGCCGGTGCGCTCCTGGCGGCGGGATGATACCCGGCTGCATGTGGATGCCTTTCCGGCAACACCGGTCAATGGCCGGCGGCTGCTACGGGTCTTTCATAACCTGAATCCGGAGGGGGTGCGCCGCTGGTGTGTGGGCGAGCCCTTTCCTGAACTGGCCCGGCGCTTTTTCGGGCAGATTCTGCCCCCGGCCCGCTGGCAGGCCCGGCTGCTGGCCCTGCTGGGTTTGACCCGTTCGCTGCGCAGTCCCTATGACCATTACATGCTGCAGCTGCATGACCGGATGAAAGCCGATCTGGATTACCAGTACAGTGCCGGGCGCCTGGCGCTGGCCTTTGCCCCGGGCGAAACCTGGGTGGTGTTTTCCGACCAGGCTTCCCATGCGGTGCTGGGCGGGCAGTTCATGCTGGAGCAGACGTTCTATCTGCCGGTGGAGCAGATGGTCTATCCGGAGCGCTCACCGTTGCGGGTGCTGGAGAAGCTGGCCGGTCGGCCACTGGTCTGAATGGCTGGCGTTGACGCCGCCGCAGGCGGGCGATAGTTTGAAACGGCCGTTCGCTTGTGGAGAGGATCATGGCGCAGTCTGAGACGGTGCAGCGCATTCTGGATGCTGCCGAGCAGCTGTTTGTGGAACGGGGCTTTTCTGAAACCTCATTACGCCTGATCACCAGTAAGGCAAAGGTCAATCTGGCGGCGGTGAATTACCATTTTGGCTCAAAAAACGCCCTGGTTCAGGCGGTGCTGTCCAGGGTGCTGACCCCTTTTTCCCGCCGTCTTGAACAGGCGCTGGACCAGCGGGATGCCCGGGGCCAGCGGGATGCTTCGGTGGATGAGCTGCTGGAGCTGCTGGTGGGGCTGGCGGTGCAGGCCAAGGGGCGGGGCGAGGAGCTGTCGGCCTTTGTCCGGTTGGTGGGACTGGCCTTTACCGAGGCCCAGGGCGAGCTGCAGGATTATCTGGGGTTCCGCTATGGTCCGGTATTCCGCCGCTATATGGCGCTGTTCCAGAGCGCCCTGCCGGGCCTGTCGCGGCTGGAGCTGTACTGGCGGCTGTATTTTGTGCTGGGTGCCGCCACCTTTACCCTGTCGGGCAACCGGGGGCTGCACACGGCCATGGAAAGCCGTTTTGGCACGGCCTTGTCCCTGGAGTCCCTGATCCAGCTGATGCTGCCTTTTCTCGGCAGCGGACTGCATGCCCCGGCCACCCGGCTGGAGCTGCTGTCCGCAGCTTCCCTGGAGTCCTGAGCATGCAGCGTCTGGAACGGTTGCATATTTCCTTGGCTGACCAGCAGCTGTATGGCATTGCCGGGGGCCGGTTGGTGCGGCGTTATGGTGTCTCCACGGCCCTGAACGGGCCGGGTGAGCGCAAGGGCTCGGGCTGCACGCCAAGGGGGCTGCACCAGGTGCGGGCCCGGATCGGCGAGGGATTGCCCTGTGGCGCCGTATTGCAGGGCCGGCGCTGGACCGGGGAAATCTGGTCCAGCGCCCTGCACCGGCAGTATCCGGAGCGGGACTGGATCCTGTCGCGGATTCTCTGGCTCAGTGGCTGTGAACCGGGCCGCAACCGGATGGGTGACGTCGATACGTTCCGCCGTTATATCTATCTGCATGGCACCCCGGATCTGGAGCCGATGGGCATTCCGCTGTCCCATGGCTGTATCCGGATGCGCAATGCTGAACTGCTTGAGCTGTTTCCCCTTGTACCGGTGCACTGCCCGGTTTCCATCGAAGAACGGGCTTGCCCGGAGTGGGCGCTGGCCCGGCTTGACTAAGGACGTTTGATGCAGGGTTCATTGATGCTGGATGTGGCCGGCGCCTGGCTGACAGCCGAAGATCGCCAGCTGCTGCGCCAGCCGGAAGTGGGCGGGCTGATCCTGTTTGCCCGCAATATAGAAGAGCCGCGCCAGGTGCAGGCCCTGTGCCGGGCCATCCGCCAGATCCGCCCGGACCTTTTGCTGGCGGTGGACCAGGAGGGGGGACGGGTCCAGCGTTTGCGCCAGGGATTTGTCCGGCTGCCGGCCATGGGCCGCTTTGCCGGGCTGGAGAACGCATTGCCACTGGCTGAGGCCTGTGGCTGGCTGATGGCCAGCGAAGTGCTGGCTGTGGGCCTGGATTTCAGCTTTGCGCCGGTACTGGATCTGGATTACCAGCGCAGTGTCGTGATCGGGGCCCGGGCTTTTGCCGGCAATCCGGCGCTGGCCACGGCACTGGCCGGTGCGTTTATCCACGGCATGCATGCTGCCGGCATGGCGGCCACCGGCAAGCATTTTCCCGGACACGGCTGGGCCGAGGCGGATTCCCATGTGGCCATTCCGGTGGACGAGCGGGATCTGCCTGCCCTGCAGGCCCGGGACATGCAGCCCTTTGTCCGGCTGGCTAGCCAGCTGCAGGCGGTGATGCCGGCCCATGTGATCTATCCGGCGGTTGATGCACGGCCGGCTGGCTTTTCCCGGCGCTGGCTGCAGGACATTCTGCGCGGCCAGCTGGGCTTTTCCGGGGTGATTTTCAGCGACGACCTGTCCATGGCAGGTGCCCATGTGGCCGGTGATGCTGCTGAACGCATTGAGGCGGCCCTGCAGGCGGGCTGTGATATGGGGCTGGTCTGCAATGACCGGGCCGCTGCCGAGCTGGCCCTGGGCCGCCTGCAGCAGCTGGGTGTCCGGGCGCCAGCCAGACTGTCCGGCATGCGGGCCAGATCCCGTCCGGACCTGTACGGCTATCGCCAGCAGCCGCGCTGGCAGCAGGCACTGGGTCTGCTGCGTGGTGCCGGGCTGCTGGATTCATGAGCCCTTTTTTCAGGAGGATTTGAGCATGACGGTTTACGCCATTATCGGGGGCACCGGGCTGACGGCCCTGGAGGGTCTGGTGCTGCGGGATGCGCTGGCAGTAGAAACGCCTTATGGCCCGCCTTCGGCGCCGGTCCAGCGCGGGGAGTACGCCGGGCAGGAGGTGCTGTTTCTGGCCCGCCATGGCCATCCGCACCGGATTCCGCCACATGAGGTCAATTACCGGGCCAACCTCTGGGCACTGCGGGAAGCCGGGGCCGGGGCCGTTCTGGCCGTCAATGCAGTGGGGGGCATTCATGCGGCCATGGGCTCCGGGCATTTCTGCGTGCCCCACCCGCTGATTGATTACACCTGGGGCCGGGAGCACACGTTCTTTGCCGGCGACCTGCAGCCGGTGACCCATATCGACTTCAGCCATCCCTATGATGAGCCGCTGCGCCGGCAGCTGCTGGTGGCGCTACAGGCCGAGGGCTGTGCGTTCAGCAGTCATGGGGTTTATGGCTGTACCCAGGGGCCACGGCTGGAGACCGCGGCGGAAATTGCCTGCCTGGAGCGGGATGGCTGCGACATTGTCGGCATGACCGGCATGCCCGAGGCCGCACTGGCCCGGGAGCTGGACCTGCCCTATGCCTGTCTGGCGCTGGTGGTCAACCCGGCCGCCGGCAAGTCGGCCAGCCTGATTACCATGGCCGAGATCGAGGCGGTGCTGGCCGGGGGAATCGGCCAGGCCCGCCGGGTGCTGGCCCGGGTGCTGGGGCCAGCGGCCTGAGCATTCAGCCTGTGGCAGCGGGTGTCAGCCGCTCCAGCAGGGCTTCCAGGGTATTGAAGCGGTCATCCGGATGTTCCATCGGCCCCTGGAAACGCAGCTGGGTGGCGCCCTCCAGCCGGTAGCGGGTGGGCTGGGTTTGGATCATTTTGACCGGCACCAGCGGGTTGATGCAGGTCTGGGGGCTGAACTCGATCCGCCCGCCCTGGGGACCGGCTTCAATC
>DIDB01000061.1 GCA_002417905.1 Pseudomonadaceae bacterium UBA5811 | reverse complement strand
GGTTTTTAGGGGGCATTACCGACGGACCAGCCTGCAGCCACAGGCTATTACCTCAGGTACCGGCAGCAATGCCAGTACCCGGACCATCAGCAGCAACAGCATTGCACTGACCGACTGGTATGACAGCGATACCCGAACCGGCGACTGGGGCTGGTACCTGGATCTGGATGCCACCATTGGCGAACGGGTTATTGATGAAATCACGCTATATCGCAATTATCTGCTGATCTCCAGCATTTACCCGGACAGCGATCCCTGCACCGCCGGACTGTCCAGCTATCTGTATGCCCTTAACCCTTATACAGGCGGCAAGATGTTATTTAACGTTTTTAACCTGGATACAGGCAGCGGCTCATCCTCTGATATCGTTTCCGGCATAGCCTTTGAAGCTGGGGGCTTTACCATCTGGCAAAACCAGATTGTTGGTTCCAGTGGTGGTGTGACCAGCATCAATGCGTTCAGCGGAGCACAAGGCCGCCAGACCTGGCGGCAGCTACCAGCAACCAGTACCGGAAACTGAATCATGCGCGAAAAAGGCTTTACCCTGATCGAGCTGGTGATTGCGATGGTGATCGTGGCCATTCTGGCGGCGATTGCCTACCCCAGTTACCGGCAGCATGTGCTGCGCAGCAACCGCACCGAAGGCATGGCCCTGCTCCATGAGGCTGCCGCCCGGGAAGAGCGCTATCTGGCCCAGAACAACAGCTATGCAGATACAGTTGCCAAGCTGAACCTGTCAGCAACGTCTGCCAATGGCCTGTACGTACTGGCCGTTACGGCAGACAGCAGCACGTTTACTTATGACCTGACCGCTACGCCACAAGGCAGCCAGACCCAGGACAGCTGCGGCACCCTGACTCTGGATGAAACCGGCGTCCGGGGTGCGGCCGGCAAGACCGAGCCGGACAGCACCGGCACGGTCAAGAACTGCTGGCGTTAAACGGGCCGGCGCCTATTCGCCCGGCATGATCCGCAATTCCTTGGGAATCGAGAAGGTCAGTCCCTCGGCCCGGCCCTCCAGCTCACTGACGCTTTCAACGCCCCCCCAGGCCTGCAGCTGCCCGATGACTTCGCGAACCAGCAGCTCCGGAGCCGAAGCCCCGGCCGTAATCCCTACCCGCTCAATGCCCTCAAACCAGCTGCGCTGCAGGTCCGAGGCACCATCAATCAGATAGGCCGGCGTACCCGTCCGCCCGGACAGCTCACGCAGCCGGTTGGAGTTGGAGCTGTTGGGGCTGCCCACCACCAGTACCAGCTGGCATTCGGCGGCCAGCCGCTTCACCGCATCCTGGCGGTTCTGGGTGGCGTAGCAGATGTCATCCTTGTGCGGCCCGGTAATTTCCGGAAAACGGGCACGCAGGGCACTGATCACCCGGCTGGCATCATCCACCGACAGGGTTGTCTGGGTGACAAACGCCAGGGTCTGCGGGTTCCTGACCGCCAGCCGGGCCACATCGGCCTCGTTTTCTACCAGGTAGATGGCCCCGCCATCGGCGGCATCATACTGGCCCATGGTGCCCTCGACTTCCGGATGTCCGGCATGGCCAATCAGCACACACTCCCGGCCTTCGCGGCTGTAACGGGCCACCTCCAGATGCACCTTGGTCACCAGCGGACAGGTGGCATCAAACACCTTGAGGCCGCGCCGGTCCGCTTCCCGGCGCACGTCAAGAGACACGCCGTGGGCACTGAAAATCACAATGGCCCCATCCGGAACCTGATCCAGCTCCTCGACAAACCGGGCGCCCCGCTCCCGCAGGTCCTCCACGACAAAACGGTTATGCACCACTTCATGGCGCACATAAATGGGCGAGCCGAACACTTCCAGTGCCCGGTTGACGATTTCAATGGCACGGTCCACACCCGCACAGAAGCTGCGTGGATTGGCAAGTCTGATCTGCATGAATAGTTCCGCTATGGCCGGGGCTCAGGCCGCCCGGATATCGATGATTTCCACTTCAAAGGTCAACGGCTTGCCGGCCAGCGGGTGGTTGAAGTCCACCGTAACCTGCTGGTCATCAAAGGCCCGGATGGTGCCCGGCAACTCGCCATTGGCCGCGTCGCTGAACATCACGATCAGCCCCTCGGACAGCTCGATAGTCTCGAACTGGCTGCGGGGCAGCTGCTGTACATTGTTCGGGTTATGGGCACCAAACCCCTGCTCCGGAGCAATCTCCAGCACCTTCCGCTCACCCGCCTTCAGCCCGACAATCGCCTGTTCAAAGCCTGGCAGCAGGCTGCCATCGCCCATTTTGAACGTGGCGGGCTGCCGGTCAAAAGTACTGTCGACCTGCTCGCCACCGGCCAGGCCGACCGCAAAATGCAGGGTCACGATTGAGTCTGTTCCGATACGGGGTTCAGTCATGGACGGATTCTCCGGAGGACGGGCTTCTGAACATGTCCAGCGCCAGCAGGATGGCGCCGAAGGTAATGGCGGTGTCTGCCAGGTTAAACGCCGGGAAGAACCAGCGCTCCTGCCAGTGCACCAGAATAAAGTCGATGACGTGGCCCAGAGTGATGCGGTCGTACAGGTTACCCAGCGCGCCGCCCAGCACCAGGGCCAGGGCAATGGCCAGCCCGGTTTCACCCGGCCTGAGCCGCCTGAGCCAGACCACCAGCAGCACGCTGGTCCCGATGGCAATCGCCGCAAATAGCCAGCGCTGCCAGCCGGAATGCCCCGCCAGGAAGCTGAAGGCCGCCCCCGTGTTGTAGGCCAGTGTCCAGTCCAGCAGTCCGGGCAGAGCCTCGATCCGCTGGTACAGGCTCAGGTGATCTTCCACATAACCCTTGCTGGCCAGATCCAGCAGCATGACCAGCAGGCTCAGGCCCAGCCAGCCCAACTGGCCGCAACGTCTGTTCATGGCGCAGGCCTCCGGCTCAGGCATAGTGGCGGACCTCCCCGGCCCCTTCGATATTGTCAATGCAGCGCCCGCACAGCTCCGGGTGCTCCGGGTGCGTTCCCACATCCGGCAGGAAGTGCCAGCAGCGGCCACATTTTTGGTATTCCGTTTTGTGGACCAGCAGGCGCAGCCCGTCCAGCTCGCTGGCCACGGCGGCTTCCGGGGCCCCGGCCAGCGGAGCGACCCGGGCGGCCGAGGTAATCAGGACAAAACGCAGCTCATCACCCAGTTTTTCCAGCTGGCTGGCCAGCGCCGGCTCAGCGTACAGGGTGACCTCCGCCTGCAGGTTGCCACCAATGGTTTTTGCCGCCCGCTGGTTTTCCAGCTCCTTGTTGACTGCGGCCTTGACCGCCATGACCTGCGCCCAGAATGCCCGGTCCAGCGGCTCGTCTTCTGCCAGACTGAACAACCCCTCATACCAGGTGTTCAGCATCACTGATTCATTGCGGCTGCCCGGCAGGTACTGCCAGATTTCGTCAGCGGTAAAGGCCAGTACCGGAGCAATCCAGCGCACCAGCGCCTCAGCAATATGGTACAGCGCCGTCTGGCAGGAGCGCCGGGGCCGGCTGTCCGCCCCGGTGGTGTACTGGCGGTCCTTGATGATGTCGAGGTAGAAGCCGCCCAGCTCCTGGACACAGAAGTTATGCACCTTCTGGTAAACCACCCAGAAGCGGTAGCTGTCATAAGCGTCCGTGATTTCCTGCTGCAGCAGCAGGGCCCGGTCAATGGCCCAGCGGTCGAGGCTGAGCAGCTGTTCCGGCGGCAGCAGGTCACGGGCCGGATCAAAGCCGCTCAGGTTGGCCAGCAGGAAACGGGCCGTATTGCGGATGCGCCGGTAAGCATCAGCACTGCGCTGCAGGATCTGCTGGGAAACCGCCATTTCCGCCGAGTAGTCGCTGGAGGCCACCCACAGGCGCAGGATGTCTGCCCCCAGGCTGTCCGTCACCTGCTGCGGGGCAATCACATTGCCCAGCGACTTGGACATCTTGCGGCCGTTTTCATCCACGGTGAAACCATGGGTCAGCAGCGCCCGGTACGGCGCATGGCCATCAATGGCACAGCCGGTCAGCAGGGAGGAATGGAACCAGCCCCGGTGCTGGTCGGAGCCCTCCAGATAGAGGTCGGCCCGTGGCCCCTGGTCATGGCCCATCGGGTGCGAGCCGCGCATCACATGCCAGTGAGTGGTGCCGGAGTCAAACCAGACATCCAGGGTATCGGTGGTTTTTTCGTACTGCCCGGCTTCATCACCCAGCAGCTCGGCCGGCTCCAGCCGGAACCAGGCCTCGATGCCCTCCTGCTCTACCCGGCGGGCCACCTGCTCCATCAGCTCGACGGTGCGTGGATGCAGCTCACCACTGGTCTTGTGCAGAAAGAACGGAATCGGCACCCCCCAGTTGCGCTGGCGCGAGATGCACCAGTCCGGCCGCCCGGCAATCATGTTATGCAGCCGCTGGCGGCCCCAGTCCGGCACAAAACGGGTCTGCTCAATGGCGGCCAGGGCCCGTTCACGCAGGGGGGCACCCTCCTTTGGCGGGGTATCCATGCCGACAAACCACTGGGCAGTCGCCCGGTAGATCAGCGGTGTCTTGTGGCGCCAGCAGTGCATGTAGCTGTGGGTGATGGTTTCGTGCTTCAGCAGGCTGCCCGTTTCCTGCAGCTTCGCCACGATGGCCGGATTGGCTTTCCAGATAAACTGGCCACCGAAGAACGGCAGGTCATCCACATAAACGCCATTGCTCTGCACCGGGCTGAGGATATCCTCATTGGCCATGCCATAACGCTTGCAGGCGTAAAAGTCATCCTCACCGTAAGCCGGTGCCGAATGCACGATACCGGTACCGGCATCCAGCGCCACATAGTCGGCCAGATAGACCAGTGACAGCCGGTCATAGAACGGATGGCGGAAGCGGATCCGCTCCAGTTTTTCACCGGAAGTCCGCGCCAGGATCTGGCCCTGCAGGCCGTAACGCTGCAGGCAGCTGTCCACCAGCTCCTCGGCCAGCACCAGCAGCCGCTCGCCGGTATCCACCAGCGCATAGCTGAACTCCGGGTGCACGTTCAGCGCCTGGTTGGCCGGCAGTGTCCAGGGCGTGGTGGTCCAGATCACGATGGCGGCCGGCCCGGGCAGGGCAGACAGCCCAAAGGCGGCAGCCAGCTGCCCGGCATCCTCGACCGGGAAAGCCACATCAATGGCCTCGGACTGCTTGTCCTGGTACTCCACCTCCGCCTCGGCCAGCGCCGAACCGCAGTCAAAACACCAGTTCACCGGCTTGAGACCCTTGAAGACAAAACCGCCCCTGACCATTTCCGCCAGGGCGCGGATTTCACCGGCTTCATTGGAAAAATCCATGGTGCGGTAAGGGTTGTCCCAGTCGCCCAGCACGCCAAGGCGGATAAAGTCGGCCTTCTGCCCTTCCACCTGCTCTGCCGCATAGGCCCGGCACAGTTCACGGGTCTTCTCCGGTGGCAGATTCTTGCCGTGGGTAACCTCCACCTTGTGCTCGATGGGCAGGCCATGACAGTCCCAGCCGGGCACATAGGGTGCGTCAAAACCGGCCAGGGTTTTGGAGCGGACAATCATGTCCTTGATGATCTTGTTGACCGCATGCCCGATATGGATATTGCCATTGGCATAGGGCGGGCCATCATGCAGGACAAAACGGGGCCGCTGCTCACCCAGCTGGCGCAGCTTCCGGTACAGGTCAAGGCTATGCCAGCGCTGCAGCTGTTCCGGCTCGCGCCGGGGCAGCCCGGCTTTCATCGGAAAGTCCGTGGCGGGCAGGTTCAGGGTGGCTTTGTAGTCGGTCATGTCAGTCCTGGCTCATCAAACTGGGTGGGCCCGCCAGAAGGCGCGGGCAGAAGCTATGTCCGTGGCAATGGCGTGCTGCAGTGCAGCCAGCGAGGGAAAACGCTGCTCATCGCGTATCCGCTGCAAAAAAGTGACCTCAAGGCTGCGGCCATACAGGTCTCCCTGAAAATCCAGCAGGTGAACCTCAAGGTGGGGCCGGCCATCACTGTGGACCGAAGGACGCCGGCCAATGTTGGCCACCCCCGGCCAGGGCTGACCATCCACCAGGGTTTTGACCAGGAAGACCCCGGATAGCGGAGGATGCAGCCGGCCCAGCTGGATATTGGCCGTGGGTGCGCCAATGGTGCGGCCCAGCTGCTGGCCATGCAGCACCCGGCCACTGATGCTGTAAGGCCGGCCCAGCAGCAGCCCGGCCAGCGGCAGGTCACCCGCTGCCAGCGCCTGGCGGATGCGGCTGCTGCTGACCCGCGCGCCAGCCACTTCCACCGTGGCCGCCTCATCCACCTCAAAGCCTTCGGCTGCCCCGGCCCGGCGCAAAAAACCGAAATCGCCGGCCCGGTCACAGCCAAAGCGGAAATCATCGCCCACTTCCAGCCGGCGTACCCCGAGGCCGCGCACCAGAACCTGGTGGACAAAATCGGCCGCACTCAGGGCCCGCAGCCGCTGGTTAAAAATCAGGCATAGCACCCGGTCCACATCCCTGGCCGCCAGCAGGGCCAGTTTTTCCCGCAGCCGGGTCAGCCGGGCGGGCGCCCGGTCCGGCGCAAAAAACTCCCGGGGCTGGGGCTCGAAAATGACCACGCAGCCGGGCACGCCCAGCGCCCGGGAACGCTCCCGCAGCCGGGCCAGAATGGCCTGATGCCCCCGGTGAACGCCGTCGAAGTTGCCGATGGTGGCGACACAGCCCCGATGGCCGGGCTGCAGGTTATGAATCCCTCGGACCAGCTGCATACCGCACTACTTGTTCGGAAAGTGGCCGATTATACGCACGACCCGCCCGGCGCGGACAGGATT
>DIDB01000237.1 GCA_002417905.1 Pseudomonadaceae bacterium UBA5811 | reverse complement strand
CCCTGGCCCTGACGTTTGTCACCCTGCCCTTTGTGGTCCGTACCCTGCAGCCGGTACTGGAAGATATTCCCCGTGAAGTCGAGGAAGCGGCCAACTGTCTGGGCGCAACAGCCTGGCAAACCTTCCGCCATGTACTGATGCCTGCGCTGGTGCCCGCCTGGCTGACCGGCTTTGCCCTGGCTTTTGCCCGGGGCATCGGCGAGTACGGCTCGGTCATCTTTATTGCCGGCAATCTGCCAATGAAAACTGAAATCCTGCCGCTGCTGATCATGGTCAAGCTGGACCAGTATGACTACGCCGGCGCCACCGCCATCGGTGTACTGATGCTACTGGTGTCCTTTACCCTGCTGCTGCTGCTCAACCTGCTGCAGCGCCGTCTGGCCCGTACCTGAGGAGCCCAACACCATGGCCGCATTATTAAGCCGCCGCCTGCTCATTGCTCTGGCGTGGCTGGTTTTTGCCCTGTTTCTGCTGCTGCCGCTTTATGTAGTGCTGCATGAAGCCCTGCAGGCTGGCATCAGTACCTTTGTCGAGGCCATCCTGGAACCGGATGCCATTGCTGCCCTGCAACTGACCCTGCTGGCTGTGGCTATTGCCGTACCCCTGAATCTGGTTTTCGGGCTGGCGGCCGCCTGGTGCGTCAGCAAGTTCGAATTTCGTGGCAAAAGCCTGCTGGTCACCCTGATCGATCTGCCATTCTCGGTTTCACCGGTCATTGCCGGCCTGATCTACATCCTGCTGTTCGGGGCCCAGGGGTGGCTGGGGCCATGGCTGTCTGCCCATGACCTGCAAATTGTGTTTGCCGTGCCCGGTATTGTGCTGGCCACCCTGTTTGTCACGGTTCCCTTTGTGGCCCGGGAGCTGATTCCGCTAATGCAGGAGCAGGGCACCCAGGAGGAAGAGGCAGCACGGCTGCTGGGTGCCAGCGGCTGGCAGATGTTCTGGCATGTTACCTTGCCGAATATCCGCTGGGGGCTGATTTATGGTGTGGTGCTCTGCACCGCCCGGGCCATGGGCGAATTTGGTGCCGTATCCGTGGTGTCCGGCCATATCCGTGGCATGACTAACACCCTGCCGCTGCACGTCGAAATTCTCTACAACGAATACAACCATGTCGCGGCATTCAGCGTTGCGACACTACTGCTGGGGCTGGCCCTGCTGATCCTGCTGCTCAAGCAGTGGAGCGAGTCCCGTATGAATGCCCACGGCACCAGGGAGTAACCGGCATGTCCATTGAAGTCAGCCATATCAACAAGCATTTCGGCAGTTTTCAGGCTCTCCGGGATATCAGCCTCGAGATCCGTAGTGGTGAGCTGGTGGCGCTGCTAGGCCCTTCCGGCTGTGGCAAAACCACCCTGCTGCGGATTATCGCCGGGCTGGAAAACCCTGACAGCGGCAGCATTGCCTTCCATGGCGAGGATGTATCCGGCCGGGCAGTCCGGGAGCGCAATGTGGGCTTTGTGTTTCAGCACTATGCCCTGTTCCGCCATATGAGTGTTTTTGACAATGTGGCCTTTGGCCTGCGCATGAAGCCGCGCCGGGAGCGCCCGGCAGACGCCGAGATTGCCCGCCGGGTGCATGAGCTGCTGCAAATGGTGCAGCTTGACTGGCTGGCCGACCGCTATCCGGACCAGCTCTCCGGGGGTCAGCGTCAGCGCATTGCTCTGGCCCGGGCCCTGGCGGTTGAGCCCAGAGTCCTGCTGCTGGATGAGCCCTTCGGTGCCCTAGATGCCAAGGTCCGCAAAGAACTGCGCCGCTGGCTGGCCCGCCTGCATGAGGAAGTACATCTGACCTCGGTTTTTGTCACCCACGACCAGGAGGAGGCCATGGAGGTTGCTGACCGGATCGTGGTGATGAACAAGGGCGTCATCGAGCAGACAGGGGCACCAGATGAAGTCTATCAGCACCCGGCCAGTGACTTTGTCTACCACTTTCTGGGCGACGCCAACCGGCTGGAAATCATGGGCGAAGGCCACCTCCTGTTCCGCCCGCACGAAGTGTCCCTGAGCAGGGAAGCCCTGCCCGGCTACCGGCCGGCTGAAGTCAGGGATATCCGGCCACTGGGCGCCATCACCCGGGTGACCCTGAAGCTGGATAGCCAAGAAGAGCCAGTTGAGGCCGAAGTGATCCGCGACCACCAGAGCCTCGACAACCTGGGCCGGGGCCAGCGGCTCTATTTCCGTCCACAGTCCGGAGCCTCTGCCTGAGCTGATCCGCCAGTCCTGCTTATATGCAAATGATAGTTTGATATAAAAAACTTCCCTGTATCTAAGCTTTTGCCCAGGACGTAACATTTAGCCCGATCAGGCATGACCCTTCCGGTCAGCCCGGATGACGCCAGAACGAGATGAGTTATGTATCTGTACGATGAATATGACCAGCAGATTGTCGATGAACGGGTCCGGCAGTTCCGCGACCAGACCCGCCGCTATCTGGCAGGCGAGCTGGCCGAGGAAGCGTTCCGCCCGTTACGGCTGCAGAACGGGCTCTACGTCCAGCGCTATGCGCCCATGCTGCGGGTTGCTGTTCCCTACGGCATTCTTTCCTCGGCCCAGGTCCGCAAGCTGGCCGAGCTGTCCCGCAACTACGACAAGGGTTACGTGCATGTCAGTACCCGGCAGAACATCCAGTTCAACTGGCCCGAGCTGGAGGATGTGCCGGACATGCTGGAGGAGCTGGCCAGTGTACAGATGCATGCCATCCAGACCAGTGGCAACTGTATCCGTAACACCACCACAGACCAGTTTGCCGGCGTTGCCCGGGATGAGCTGACAGACCCGCGCCCCTGGTGCGAAATTATCCGCCAGTGGTCAACCCTGCACCCGGAGTTTGCTTTTCTGCCCCGCAAATTCAAGATTGCAGTCAATGGAGCCGGCGAGGACCGGGCAGCCATTGAAGTTCACGATGTAGGGCTGGAAGCCTGCCAGAATGAGGCCGGCGAACTGGGTTTCCGGGTCATGGTCGGCGGTGGACTTGGCCGCACGCCAGTGGTGGGCAGCTGTATCAACGAGTTTCTGCCCTGGCCCCATCTGCTCACCTATCTTGAAGCAATCCTGCGGGTTTACAACCGTCAGGGCCGCCGGGACAACAAATACAAGGCCCGGATCAAGATCC
>DIDB01000028.1 GCA_002417905.1 Pseudomonadaceae bacterium UBA5811 | reverse complement strand
AAAGTAAGTAGGTGGGTGGGGGTGCGGGGTCTGTGGTGTGGTGGTGTGGAAGATGTAGGTGTGAAAGACGGAGCGGAGACCGGGATAAACGCAATCCGCGTCGTCGGCGGCGTCAGAAGGGAATAAGAGACAGAGGGTGTCCAGGGCGGCCTGGCCGCTGCGGGGCAGCGCCAGGGTATCCCGCTCCCGGAGGGACTGGCGAGCTGCCACTGCGTGCGGCCGGCCCAGCAGCTGGCCGAGCCGGAACAGCTGCTCCGGGTTGTCCGGCTGCAGCGGCTGGCCGCTGCAGCGCGGAAACAGGGCAAAGCGGAAGCCGGCATGCTGGAACAGGGTGTCCTGCCGGCAGGCCAGCGGAGCAACGACCGGGACTTCGTAACCGGCCAGTTCCCGGGTAAAGGCGTGCTCCTCACGGATCACGGCATCGCTACAGCGGTCCGGGCGGTAGAACTTGGCCACCAGTGGCGGCCGGTCCTCAAGGCCAATCTGGTAGACCCGGTTTTCGTAGCTGTTCAGGGCCAGCACCCGGGCATCGCTGCGGTAGCCCAGGCTTTCCACGGCATCCAGCACCAGATCCGGGGTCAGGGCGTCAAAGGGATGGGACATGGGGCAGCTCCTGGGAAATGGGCCGGGCAGTTTAGGGCCGGCCGGGCGTTCAGTCACCGGGCTTCGGGGTGCGAGCCAGGCAGTACAGGTCAACCCGACGGGCACCCGCGTGGATCAGCAACCGGGCCAGACTTTCGGCTGTGGCGCCGGTGGTCATCACGTCGTCCACCAGTGCCACATGCTGGTGCTGCAGGGCATCCGGGCGGAGCAGGGCAAAGGCACTCTGCAGGTTGCGCCAGCGGGCCCGGGCGCCGAGCTGCTGCTGGGCCGGTGTTTCCCGGGGGCGCTGCAGCAGGTGGGCCGGACAGGGGATGCCCAGTGGCCGGCTGAGCCAGTGACCGAGCATTTCGGCCTGGTTAAAGCCCCGGGCCTGCAGGCGGCTGGCGGAAAGCGGCACGGGTAGCAGCAGGTCCGGCCGCTCCAGTCCCTCGCTGTAGGCGTGTTCCAGATGCTGCTGCAGCTGGCCGGCCAGAATCCGCCCGCAGGGCCAGTCGGCCCGGTGTTTGAAGCGGTGGATCAGGCTGTCTACCGGAAAGGCAAATCGCCAGGGGGCCTCCACCCGGCTAAAGCTGGGCGGGTGGCGCAGGCAGTGGCCACAATGCTGGCCGGATACCGGCAGTGGCAGGGCACAGATCCGGCAATGGGCACCCAGCCAGGGCAGCTCCAGCTCGCAGGGCGGACAGATGGGCTGCTCCGGGCTGGGGTCACTGCACAGCAGGCAGGTCTGCACGGATTTTAACCACTGGTAAACCATGATGATCTTCCTGGTTGACAGCCTGTCCGGCTTCTCCGAACATTCCGGCCCTGGCTTTCCGGCTGCATGCTCAAGGACTTTCTATGACCGCCACTGTTGCGTCTTTCCCGCGTCATGACTGGACGCTTGCCGAGGTGATGGCCCTGTTTGAGCAGCCGTTCAGCGACCTGCTGTTCCAGGCACAGGGCGTGCACCGGCAGCACTTTGACCCCAACCGGGTACAGGTTTCCACCCTGCTGTCGATCAAGACCGGTGCCTGCCCGGAGGATTGCAAATACTGTCCGCAGTCTGGCCATTACGATACCGAGCTGGAAAAGCAGAAGCTGATGGAAGTCCAGCAGGTGCTGGAGGCCGCCGCCCGGGCCCGGGATGCCGGCTCCAGCCGCTTCTGCATGGGGGCGGCCTGGAAGCACCCTTCCGCCAGGGACATGCCCTATGTGCTGGAGATGGTGCGGGGGGTCAAGGCGCTGGGGCTTGAAACCTGCATGACCCTCGGCCAGCTGTCCCGGGAGCAGACTCAGGCGCTGGCTGCTGCCGGGCTGGATTATTACAACCATAATCTGGATACCTCGCCAGAGTTCTACGGCAACATTATTACTACCCGGACCTATGCCGAACGGCTGGAAACCCTGGCGTATGTCCGGGAGGCCGGGATGAAGATCTGCTCCGGTGGCATCCTGGGGATGGGCGAGTCGCTGGCGGACCGGGCCAAACTGCTGATCGAACTGGCCAATCTGCCCGAGCACCCGGAGAGCGTGCCGATCAATATGCTGGTCAAGGTCCGGGGTACGCCACTGGCCGGGGCGGAAGATCTGGATCCTTTTGACTTTATCCGTACCCTGGCGGTGGCGCGGATCATGATGCCCTGCTCCCATGTGCGCCTGTCCGCCGGCCGGGAACAGATGAACGACCAGATGCAGGCACTGGCTTTCCTGGCCGGGGCCAACTCGGTGTTTTATGGCGAAAAACTGCTGACCACCGAAAACCCCGAGGCCGAGCGGGACCGGCAACTGTTCCGGCGGCTGGGCATCCGGCCGGAAGAGCGGGCCGGGCATGCCGACGAGGTCCACCAGGCGGCCATCGAACAGGCGGTACGCGAGCAGCGCGACTCCCGGCTGTTCTACAACGCGGCCGGCTAGCATGAGTGCTTTTGATCTGGCGGCCCGGCTGGCTGCCCGCCGCGCCGGGCAGCTGTACCGGCAGCGTCCGCTGCTGGACAGTCCCCAGGGGACGGAAGTCCGGGTGGATGGCCAGACCCTGCTGGCCTTCTGTTCCAACGACTATCTGGGGCTGGCCAGCCATCCTGCGGTGATTGAAGCCCTGCAGCAGGGCGCAGCCCGCTGGGGGGTGGGTGGTGGTGCGTCCCATCTGGTCATCGGTCATTCCCGGCCGCATCACGAGCTGGGGGGGGCGCTGGCCGCCTTTACCGGCCGGCCCCGGGCGCTGCTGTTTTCCACCGGTTATATGGCCAATCTGGCTGCCGTCACAGCCCTGCTGGGCCGGGGTGATACGGTTCTTGAGGACCGGCTGAACCATGCCTCGCTGCTGGATGCCGGGCTGCTGAGTGGTGCCCGGCTGGCCCGTTACCGGCATAACGATGTGGCCGCCATGGCAGCCCGGCTGGCTGCGGCCCGTGGCCAGACCCTGGTGGTAACGGATGGCGTGTTCAGCATGGACGGCGATCTGGCTGACCTGCCGGCGCTGGCTGCGGCAGCCCGGGCGGGCCAGGCCTGGCTGATGGTGGATGATGCCCATGGGTTTGGTGTGCTGGGCACCCGGGGAGGCGGTATTGTCGAGCAGTTCGGCCTGGGGCTGGATGAGGTGCCGGTGCGGGTCGGCACCCTGGGCAAGGCACTGGGCACGGCCGGGGCCTTTGTGGCAGGCAGTGAAGCGCTGATCGAAACCCTGATCCAGTTTGCCCGGCCCTATATTTACACCACCAGCCAGCCCCCCGCGCTGGCCTGTGCCACGCTAAAAAGCCTGGCACTGGTGCGTGATGAGCCCTGGCGGCGCGCGCAGCTGGCCCGGCTGGTGGCCCGGTTCCGTGAGGGCGCTGCCGAAATCGGCCTGCCCCTGCTGGACAGCCTGACTCCGATACAGCCGGTGCTGGTGGGGGACAGTGGCCGGGCCCTGCGCCTGTCGGCCCTGCTGCGCCAGCGTGGTATCCTGGTGGGCGCGATCCGCCCGCCGACGGTGCCGGCAGGCAGTGCCCGGCTGCGGATTACCTTCAGCGCCTCCCACAGTCTGGCCCAGCTGGAGCAGCTGCTGGCCGCGCTGGCAGAAAGCTGGCTGATTCTGGAAAAGGACCCTGCGGCAGATGCGTGAACAGCTGATTCTGTTGCCTGGCTGGGGCTTTGATGCCCGGGCCCTAAGCCCGCTGGCCGAGCAGCTGGCCCGGCTGGTGCCCTGGCTGACGGTGGATATTGCCCCGCTGCCTGCCCTGGTGCAGGAGGATGCCTGGCTGGACGAGCTGCACCTGCGCCTGCCGGAAACCTGCTGGCTGGGCGGCTGGTCGCTGGGGGGCATGCTGGCCGCCCAGCTGGCGGCCCGGCGTGGCCGGGCCTGCCGGGGGCTGGTGACCTTGGCCAGCAATGCCAGTTTCCAGACCCGCAGCGGCTGGCCGGCGGCGATGCCCGGTCCGGTGTTCCGTGATTTTTGCCAGGCCTTTGAGCTGGATGCACAGGAAGCCCTGAAGCGGTTTGTCCTGTTGTGTAGCCGGGGGGGCTTCGATCCGAAAACCCTGGCCCGCCAGCTGCAGGTCAGCCAGCTGCAGGTGCCGACCAAAGTGCTGGCGGCCGGTCTGCGCCTGCTGGCCCAGCTGGATAACCGCCATGCCCTGCAGAAATATGCCGGGCCACAGCTGCATCTGCTGGGTGAGCATGATGTGCTGGTCCCGGCAGCGGCCGCCGGCGCGCTGGACCGGCTGCTGCCGGCGGCCCGCATCCAGCTGTTCCGCCGCGCCAGCCATGCCCTGCCGCTGGAGTATCCGGACGATGTGGCTGAAATTCTCGCCGGTTTTTTCGGGGCTCACTGCGGATGAGGGCCGGAGACTGCCTGCGCCCGGCCAAGCGGCAGATTGCGGCATCCTTTTCCCGGGCGGCGGCCAGCTATGACGGTGTTGCCGCCCTGCAGCGCCGGGTGGGTCAGGCGCTGCTGGCCCGGCTGCCCCAGGGGCTGGTTGTCAGCCGCTGGCTGGATCTGGGCTGTGGCACCGGGCATTTTTCCCGGCAACTGGCCTTGCGCTTTCCGGAGGCCCGGGGACTGGCGCTGGATCTGGCCGAAGGCATGCTGTGCCATGCCAGGCCGCTGGGTGGTGCCCGGGATTTTGTTGCCGGCGATGCCGCAATCTGCCGCTTGG
>DIDB01000209.1 GCA_002417905.1 Pseudomonadaceae bacterium UBA5811 | reverse complement strand
AGTTCATTCCCGGGGCTATTCAGCGCGCATGCGGGGATCGCCGTGGACTGCTTGAGCAGCGCGTCGTGCTTTTCCTGCAGATCGCGGAGTTGGCGCTTGGACTGCTCCAGGGCAGATTTCAGGGCGAGCCGTTCGACCAGCATGGCTTGCCCGGTTTCCAGCGAGATAAAGGGATGGGCGATGCGTTCGCTGCGGGAGAAGAGAAAGCCGGGCCGCTGCTCAGGGTAGTGCTGACGCATCCAGCGCTTCAGATCGACGTGGCGCACCGTCAGATCAGGGGAGTCGATTAGTGCGGTGTCGCGTGACGTGATGCCGTTCTGCCCGAAGGGCAGTTCCCCATTGAGGATGCCGTCGTAGATGCGGTCGGTGTACAGCAGCAGTTCGCCCCAGCGGGGGCAGTCCAGCGACTGTGGCAAATTCCTTGGCGACGAAATCGAGGCCAGGATCACCTGCTCGTACCGCAGCAGTCCGGCCCAGCGGATGGACGCTTCGATCGGGCGGTAGAACACCTTTGATGATGGCGCATCATTCTTGTTCTCGTGCATGCTCCGTCTCCTTCCAGGAGAAGAACTACATGACCGACTCCTTTGCCGCCGTCCTCATGGTCGGCTTGTGGTCTGTGCAGGAAGCGAGTCCAGCGACTCGCTTTGAGTACTTCTCACTAGTTAGCGCGGCTGGTAGCCGTTGTGTGTTCGATGTGCAAAAATTCATCGATCGCTGGAGGATCGAGCCCCGGTACGCAGGCTCGACAGTGACGCTCACGCTATCAGGGTCGTAAGAAGTAGCGGCTCCTGCAAAACCGTCTCGGTATGGCCTGATATGCCAACGGTTTCACAAGGCGCGCGGGGGATGGCAATCGTCGTCCAACGTCCGGGCGGACGTGTTGAACCGTTGCCTGTCATGCTTGACCTAGCATCCTGATATATCGATAAAGAATCGCGCGCCGACACACCATGGCTACGGTGTGCGTTCTTTCGACGTGGCTTGCGACGATGGGCGCCGCGATGTGCGGTGCGCGCCTTTCCACGGCGGCATTCGACCTGCGCCGCAACACCAGGAACATCTACCTTGCCGGCATCGCGGTGGGGATGTGGGAGCAGAGAATGGTACGTGGCCAGTCCGAGCCCGTCGCGGCTGGTGATGTACCGAGCGTGTGTCTTGTGTGCTGAGTGCGGGTCTATGGAGGTCGGTGGATTTCTTTGGACGATCTTGTTGCCGAGGGCAAAAAACAAGGCTACAATTGAGATCTTCGCTGGCCACCTCGGCGAAGAAAGTGTTTGGGAAACAACGAGTTACTGTCCTAGTACACGTCTCGTTTCCCGCTCCAGATTGCAAAAGCCACCTCAAGAGGTGGCTTTTTTGTTTCTGCCACACCGGATCTCCGGCCAGCCGGAGATCCGGTGTCTCAATGCCGGGTTACCAGTTGCTGCAATTCGGCGGGCCAGTCAAATGCTTCTCCATTTTTCTCAGCCGCAAAACGGCGCTCTTCCATGAGCTGGAACAGGCTGATTTCCTCGTCAGGCATAAAGTGCAGGCAGTCGCCGCCAAAGAACCATAGCAGTTCGCGCGGAACCAGATGGGCAATCTGGGGATAGCGCTGGAAAACTTGGCAGAGCAGCTCCTGCCCGGGATAACGGTCTCCGCTGGCGGTTGCCAGGCTGGCTGTCAGCTCATCCAGACGCTCCAGGAACAGCTGGTGGCTTTCGCCAGCGATCTGTTCGGTTTCACCCATGGCGGCAAGCAGTGTTCTCAGCTGGCCCAGCAGGGCCAGATGGTACTGGATCGGGGCGGTGGCCATGGCGGCTCCTTGTGTCATGTAAGCTGGATCAGCCGGCGCCGGTTAGCGCCGGGCAAAGTTGGGAAGCTGGCTGACGGTCTGGCTGAAGCGGAAGGGAACCGACAGCAGGCTGCCAGAAATTTCTTTCTGCACGACAAAATGCAGATGCGGGCCCGTGCTGCGTCCGGTATTGCCGGAATGGCCCAGCAGCTCCCCGCCTTCAACGCGCTGGCCCTCCCGGACCTTGAGCGAGCCGCGTGACAGGTGCAGATAGGCTGTGTGGCTGCCATCCTCATGGCGGATTCGCACGTAATTGCCTGCTGCTCTTGGATAGCGGCCCTCCTGGCCATCCTCTGCCTTCAGTACGGTTCCGCCCCGGGCTGCCACGACAGGCGTGCCCGGTGGCATGGCCACGTCGACGGCATAGCGCCCTTTCGGCGTGTCATGGCTGAAGTCTCCGCCGGCCCCCTGGGAAATATGGAAGGGGCCACCTTTCCAGGGCAGGTCATAGATCGCGCCTTTGCCGGCTACTGCCAGCACCGGTGCCGGGGGACTGCCAGCAGCGGCCGGGCGGCCACCGGCCAGCCGGGCTTCCCGGGCGGGCAGGCCTTCAGCGCTGTAGCTGAAGTTGTGCTGCAGGGCCAGCTGCGGATTGCTGCCCTTGCGCAGGCTGAACAGGCGCAGGGTGGTGTTGGCCGGAATGCTTTTCTGGATGACGGTCAGGGGGAGTTTGCCGTGTGACAGGCTGAGGGTTGCATTGACCGGCATGTTCAGACCGTTGCGGACTTCAAAGATCCGGCCTTCGGCCGTGCTCTTTTCCAGCAGCTGGACCGCACGGCTGGCGGCCTCAGCGCCCGGGAGCAGCAGGCTTCCCACCCCGAGGGTCAGCAGCAGGTTCAGGAGGATCCGGGGGTAATGCATCAGGGGGTCTGGTCTCCTGGCGGTTGCTGGCAGGTCCGGGCTGTCCTGCCGGAGCGGGGCGGTGGCCCGTGGCCTGCGTCACCAGCTCAAACAGGAGCAGGGAGCGGCCACTGGCGGCAAATTCGCTGTTGAACGGATAGTCCTCCCGGGTAGCTGCGGGACTGGCCGTATCAACCAGCTGTTTCCAGCGCACGCCCAGGGGAACTTCGGGCAGGGCGAACAATACCTCATCCTGGTGGGCGTTGACGATCAGCAATAAGGCGGTATCCGATCGGCTGCAACAGCTGCTGGTGGGCTGGGCACGGCCGTCCAGCAGCATGCCTAGGCAGCGGTTGTGGGGATCATGCCACTGCTCGATGGTCATCTCCTTGCCTTCCGGGGTCAGCCAGCTGACATCCCGGATGCCGAGGCTGCTGTCATAGGCCCCGGTCAGGAAGCGTTCCCGGTGCAGCACCGGGAACTGCTGGCGGATCCGGATCAGCCGGCGGACAAACTGGAGCAGGGCGTCTCCCCGGGGGCCATAGTTCCAGCAGATCCAGCTGACCTCGCTGTCCTGGCAGTAAGCATTGCTGTTGCCGCGCTGGGTCTGTCCCTTATACCCATCTGACGCTGC
>DIDB01000231.1 GCA_002417905.1 Pseudomonadaceae bacterium UBA5811 | reverse complement strand
GTTCAAACCCGGGGCTATTCACTTCTCGACCTGGGCTCCTCAGGGGACATCACTGGAAACCCTGGCTCAGGTCGAGGGGCGACGATGGTCCATTGAGCAATCGTTTGAGGCAGCTAAGGGGGAGTTAGGACTGGATCATAACGAAACCCAATCCTGGCATGGCTGGCATCGTCACGTCTCTCTGGTCATGCTGGCTTTTGCCTTGCTGACGAGGATACGTCTGCAGGCCAATCGCCCTATCCCAAAAAAACGATCCACCCCCTAACGACACACTAATCCGCTGGTCTTTGCAGGAAATACAGCGCGTAGTCACGCGCTTGAGCCAGAAGGTTATTCATCCCGATCAGATCATACGCTGGTCAATATGGCGCAGAAGGCATCAGGCTTTAGCTCGGGTTGCTCACATGAAAATAAAAATGCAACTGTAGTACCTATAGCCAGACCAAATCCAGCAAGGTGCGGACAGTGCCGGTCTCTACCGAACTGGAGACACTGATCCGTGACCACTGGAAACGGCACGGTCTGTTTACCGGGGCCATCACTTCATTCCGCCGTGCTCTGGACCGTTCGGGTATTGAGCTGCCGAAAGGGCAGGCCAGTCATGCCCTGCGCCATCACTTCATGCAGAAGGGTGGCAATATCCTCACCCTGCAAAAGATTCTGGGCCATTCCAGTCTGGTCATGACCATGCGTTATGCCCACCTGGCACCGGAGCATCTGGTCGAGGCGGTGAGGCTCAGTCCGCTGGCGGGTGTGACACTTTTGGGATAGTCTGAAGGGATAAAAAACAAAGCCCCTGATTTTAATGTCTAAAATCAAGAGCTTATGTTTTGTTTTTTGGTGGAGCCGGGGGGATTTGAACCCCCGTCCGCCAGCTCTCCGCTATCGGTTCTACATGCGTAGCCATCTCTATTAGGTTAACTCCGTACCGCCCGAGTGGCAGGGTGCTTGGAGCGAGCTGTATAAGTTTTAGCCGCTACGTCTACAGCGAACTTGACGGCGATCCTGTTCTGTCTGACGGTCTTTTCGGGTTTACAGGCATCCCCTTGAGACCGCTGGCGCCGAAGCAGCCAGATGAAGGTTAGGCGGCGAGCGCGTATCCTTCGTAGTTGTCGTCGTTGGCAACTGTAAGTTTGCAGCAGTGGATTTACGAGTTCCGCTACCAACTCGGCATGCCCCTCAAGTTTTGTAACCGGCGTCGAATCCTGATCGGCCCCGCTAGCACCTGAGTGTACTGGATGCGCATTCTACTCCACCCTGCGGGTGGCGTCGATTGTCCTGCCGGGTAAATGGAGCCGGCAGGTCCGTTTTCAGGCGTTATGGTTGTTTGCCCGTCCGGTCCTGCGGCTGGCAGAGGCGTGTTTAACGGGGTGCCCTGGCCTTGCTGGCCCGGTCCAGCAGGCTGGCCAGGCTGTGGTAAGGCCTGTCGCTGGCCCGGCTCAGGCCAATTTCGCAGGTGCGGCTGGTGGAGATACCCTCCTGGCAGCTGGCCACGCTCTGCTTCAGGGTGCGCAGGGCATGCTGGTTGAGTTCGGGAATGTTGAAGCCTTTGTCACCGGCAAAGCCGCAGCAGTGAATATCCTCAGGGACGACCACGTTGCGGGCACAGCGGCGGGCCAGCTCGATCAGGGCCTGATCTTCACCCAGGTGCCGGGTGCTGCAGGTAACGTGTACCGCAATTGTCTCATCCACTGGGGTGATGTCCAGCCGCTCCAGCAGGTGGGTGCGGATAAAGCGTACCGGGTCGTAGATGTCCAGCGGGCTGTTTTCGGGAAGGCCCTGGATCAGGCGCAGGGTGCAGGGGCTGGTATCGCAGTACACCGGAATCTGGCCGTTATGGCTGGCTTCCAGCAGGGCTGCCAGCAACTCCCGGCGCTTGCGGTCGCCCTGTTCGGGATAGCCTTTGGAGGCAAAGGGCTGGCCGCAGCACAGGCTGTCCAGCCGGGCCGGGAAGATGATCTGGTAACCGGCTTTTTCCAGCAGGCTGCAGGTGCTGTCGATCAGGGAGGGGGCGGCGGGTTCATTGAGTGCCGGCCCCATGGCCCGGGCTACGCAGGCGGCCAGGTAAACCACTTTGGGGCGGTTGCTGCCGGTGGCGGGCAGGGCTTCAGGCCGCCTGGCCGGCAGGGGCAGGACCGGGCTCCATTGCGGGATCAGTCCCCGGCTGAGCTGGTGCAGCAGGCTGCTGCTCCGGATCAGCAGCCGGTCGCTGATATGGCGGCGGGCCAGACTGGCCAGCTCCAGGAGCTGCCGGATGCGCTGCATTACCTGATCAAAGTGGCTGGCCAGCCAGTCGGCGATTCTGGGGTGACGGGCTTGGCCAGCCCGCAAGTGACGGATCAGGTCGCCGGTGTTGATGCCCACCGGGCAGCGCTGGGCACACAGGCCGGTGGCAGCACAGGTTTCAATGCCCCGGTACTGGTAGTCTTCCCGCAGGGTCTGGCTGTCCGTGCCAGCCCGCTGGCGGGCCGAGAGGTCGCGCCATAGGACGATGCGCTGGCGCGGGGTCAGGGTCAGTCCGGCAGAGGGGCAGACCGGCTCGCAGAAACCGCATTCGATGCAGCGGTCTACCAGCGGGTCGGCGGCGGGCATGGGCTTGAGGTTTTTCAGGTGAATTTCCGGGTCTTCCGAAAGCACCACATCCGGGTTCAGGATGCCCCGGGGATCCAGCAGGCGTTTGATCTGCCACATCAGCTGGCAGGCTTCTTCACCCCATTCCAGCTCGACAAAGGGCGCCATATTGCGGCCGGTGCCGTGCTCTGCCTTCAGGGAGCCGCCAAACTCGACGGCGACCAGCCGGGTGACATCCTGCATGAACGCTTCGTAGCGCTGGACCTGTTCCGGGGAGTCAAAGCCCTGGGTAAAGACAAAATGCAGGTTGCCTTCCAGGGCATGGCCAAAAATGATCGCTTCGTCGTAATGATGTTTTTCCAGCAGCTGGATCAGCCGGTTGACGCCTTCGGCCAGCTGCCCGATGGGGAAGGTAACGTCTTCGATAATAACGGTGGTACCCACCGGGCGCACGGCACCTACCGCGGGGAAGGTGCCCTTGCGGATGGCCCAGAGCTGGTCGCAGGCTACCGGATCTTCGCTGAAATCCACCTGGCGCTCGATGCTGAAACCGGCCAGTGCCTGGCGGACCTGGTCCAGCTGCTCCAGCAGCAGGCTGCGGGTGGCGGCGCGGGACTCGATCAGCAAGGCGCAGGCGCCGGCCGACAGCCCCCTGACCCAGGCCGGCATTCCGGGCTTGTCCTGTACTGAACGCAGGCTGCGGCGGTCCAGCAGCTCCACGGCAGCGACCGGCTGCTGTTTCAGTACGGTCACTGCCCGGCAGCAGCTTTCTACATCCGGGAAGATCACCAGTGCGGTCGCCTTGCAGGGATGCTCCGCTACAGTGTTGTAGGTGACGGCGCTGATAAAGCCCAGGCAGCCTTCGGAGCCGACCATCAGGTGCGTCAGGATATCCAGTGGCTGGTCGTAGTCCACCAGGGCATTCAGAGAGAAGCCGGTCGTGTTTTTCAGCCGGTACTTGTGGCGGATCCTGGCGGCCAGCTCCGGGTTGGCCCGGGTCTGGTGGCCCAGCTCAGCCAGCTGGTCCAGCAGGCGGCGATGGGTGGCGCTGAAGCTGCGCACACTGTCCGGATCTTCGGTATCCAGCACGCTGCCGTCGGCGAGAACCAGCCGCATGCCCGCCAGGGTGTGGTAGCTGTTCTGGGCGGTGCCGCAGCACATGCCGCTGGCATTGTTGGCCACAATCCCCCCGATCCGGGCTGCGCCGATGGAGGCCGGGTCCGGGCCGATCTTGCGGCCCATGGGGGCCAGCCAGGCATTGGCCTGGGCGCCAATCACGCCGGGCTGCAGGCGGATCTGGCGGCCATCATCACGGATTTCCCGGTCTTTCCACTGGTCACCCAGCACGATCAGCACCGAGTCAGTGATGGCCTGGCCGGACAGGCTGGTGCCCGAGGCGCGGAAGGTAACCGGCACCTGCTCGGTATGGGCCAGCTTCAGCAGGGCGATCACTTCATGCTCATGCTCGACCCGGATCACCAGTTTGGGGATCAGCCGGTAAAAGCTGGCATCGGTGCCGAATGCCAGGGTAGACAGCGGGTCATCAAAGCGCCGTCCCGGCGGAATCAGTTGCTGGACGCCTGCCAGAAAAGCCCGGGGCAGGGCCGGAGTGGAAACCGCTGTGTTCATGCATCCTCCAGGATCAGGACGATCAGGTCTTTGGGGCCGTGTGCCCCGTAAGCCAGCACCTGCTCGATATCGGCGGTCTTGGAGGGGCCCGAGATCAGCAGGGCATTGCCGGGCAGGCCATCGGCCCAGCGCTGTTCCTGCAGCACCTGATGGAAGTTGTCGCGGATGGCCCTGGCTTCCAGCAGGGCAAAGTGGACGGGCGGGACCAGACTCATCAGCCGGGGCTCTTCCGGGGTGGGCCAGAGTACCAGACTGCCGGTAGCTGCAATGGCCCCCAGAGTGCCCGTCAGGCTGGCCGGCGTAACCTGGGGGTCGAACAGTTCGTCTTTCCACTGTTCGACCGGACGGTCATAGGCTTTCAGGACCGGCAGCCCGGAGCGGTCAGCCCAGTGGGCCTGCAGCTGCTGGCCGTGTGGTGTAGCGGGGGCCATCAGCAGGCCGGGCAGCTGGCGCTGTTGCAGCAGCTGTTCCAGCAGGGCAGGCCAGTGCTGGCGGTCCGTCAGGTGGATTTCCGTATGGACGGCTTCCATCAGCAGGCGCAGGCGGGCAATCCGCTGCTCCGGCGCATAGCGCCAGGGTTCGGTGACCAGTGCGTCATCGTAGTCATCCGCGATGGGTTGGGTACCGGTCAGGCTGTGGCGCAGGCGGGCAAGGATATGGGCTCTGGCGCTCATGCCGGGTTCTCCAGATGCGCCTTGGCCAGCTCGTGCAGGGAGCGGCGGGCGGGTTTCGGGGTGCTGTGATGGGCTGACCATGGGCCAATGCGGGCCGGTAGCAGGCCGCCCAGCCGGGTGGCCAGAACGCTGAAAGCCCGGTACAGCCGGGGCCGGCTGAACAGCCATTGCCAGAGGTTCCAGAGCAGGTATTCCCGGCGGCTGAACGTGCTGCCCTGGCCGCGCATGACCTGCGGCTGGCTGTGGGGCGGCCGGACATTTTCCTGGCGCAGCCGCTGCAGCAGTTCGGGAATGGGGATTTTTACCGGGCAGACCTCACCACAGGCTCCGCACAGGGTGGAGGCCCCCGGGTGCTCGGGAACCCGGTCCAGCCCGACCAGGTGGGGGGTGATGATGGCGCCGATGGGGCCGGGGTAGACCTCGCCATAGGTGTGGCCGCCAATCCGGGTATAGACCGGGCAATGGTTCATGCAGGCACCACAGCGGATGCAGTTCAGGGTCTGGCGCAGCTCGCCATCGGCAAACGCCTGGCTGCGGCCATTGTCCAGCAGCACCAGATGCACCTCTTCCGGGCCATCCCGTTCGCCGGGGCGGCGCGGTCCGGAGATCAGGTTGAGGTAGGTGGTGATCGGCTGGCCCAGTGCCGAGCGGGTCAGCAGGGAAACCAGCGGAACCACGTCGCGCAGGTTTTCAACCACTTTTTCGATGCCGGTCACGGCAATATGCACCGGCGGCACGCTGGTGCTCATCCGGCCATTGCCTTCGTTTTCCACCAGCACCAGGGTGCCGGTTTCGGCCACGGCAAAGTTGACTCCGGAAATGCCGATATCGGCCTCCCGGAATTTCTGGCGCAGGGTGCGGCGGCCGATCTGGATCAGCTGGTCCACATCCTCGGTGTAGTCCACGTCCAGCTGCGCCTGGAACAGCCGGGCCACCTGTTTGGCGTTTTTGTGGATGGCCGGCATGATGATATGTGCGGGTTTTTCATGGGCCAGCTGGACGATGTACTCGCCCATGTCAGACTCCAGACACTCGATGCCGTGCTCTTCCAGGAAATGGTTCATGCCCATTTCCTCGCTGACCATGGATTTGCCCTTGATAAAACGGTGGGCCTGACGGCGCCGGGCAATATCCAGCACGATCTGGTTGGCCTCGGCAGTGGTTTCTGCCCAGTGGACCTGAATGCCGTTGGCGGTCAGCCGGGCCTCCAGCTTTTCCAGCAGTTCGGGCAGCCTGGAAAGCGCCCGGGCACGAATCCGGTTGCCCAGGGCGCGCAGCCGCTCCCGTTCATCCGCATCGCTGAACGCACTGGCCCGCTTGGCCATCAGGGAATCCATGGCACTGCGGAAGTTGCGCCGCAGCTGGCCGTCCTGCAGGGCCTGTCTGGCCCGGCTGCGAAAGTCCGGCAGGTTCTGGACGGGGATACGCTGTTCAGCGGTCATGGCGGCCTCCTGTACGCAGCCAGAGAAAGCTGGCCAGATGCTGGCCGCGCAGGGGGTTCTGCTGTTTTTCCAGGGCGCCGTTGATATTCAGCAGGCAGCCGCCATCGGCACTGACCAGCTGGCTGGCCCCGGAGTCCTGCAGGGCACGGGTTTTATCCTGCACCATGGCGCCGGAAATATCCGGCTGACGGATCGAGAAGGTTCCGCCAAAGCCGCAGCACTCGCTTTCGTGATCCTGTTCGACCCGCTCGACCTGTTGCAGCTGGGCCAGCAGGGCGCGGCCATGCTGGTGGGTGTGCATTTCCCGGCGGGCCGAACAGGAGGTATGCAGGGCGACCCTGACCGGCTCCCCCTGATCCTGCAACCGGATCCGGCAGACCTCCAGCAGGAACTCGGCCAGCTCATAGGTGCGCCCGGCCAGTGCCCGGGCCTTGCCCTGGTTTTCGGGCTCATCCTGGAACAGCTTCGGGTAGTGGTGGCGCAGCATGCCGGCACAGGAGCCTGAAGGCACCACTACTGGCCAGTCCTGCTGGCTCAGCAGGGCCAGCTGCTGGCGGGCCACTTCCCGGGCCTGATCCGTGTAGCCACTGGTATAGGCGGGCTGGCCGCAGCAGCTCTGTTGCTGGGGAAAGTGGACTTTAATGCCCTCCCGCTGCAGCAGGCGGATGGCATCCAGCCCGGCTTCGGGAAAAAACAGGTCAACCAAGCAGGTACCAAACAGATAGACCTGCTCCGGTTTTTGGGCCGGATACTGGCGGGGCCTGGCCAGTGGCGGGGCCAGCCGGGTCTGGGTCGTGCAGGTGGGCTTGCTCATCGGTGCGTCTCCATTGATGGCAGCGACGGAAACAGGGCGGCCCCGGGTGCGGGGCCGGTTGAGGGCGCGGCGGCGTCAGGGGCTGACCAGTGGGTCGCTGACTCCGAGGACGTGGAGGGCCAGCATGGTCAGTACCCCGCAGCCGAGCACGTAATACAGGGTGGGCCAGAGGGTTTTGCGCAGGATGCTGCCCTCCTGGCCCAGCAGCCCCACAGTGGCCGAAGCGGCCACGACGTTATGGATGGCAATCATGTTGCCGGCTGCCGCGCCAACCGCCTGGGCGGCCACCACCAGTGCTCCGGAAACGTGCAGGCTTTGCGCCATGCCATACTGGAACTCGCTGAGCATCATGTTGCTGACGGTGTTGGAGCCGGCGATAAAGGCCCCCATGGCCCCGATGGCCGGGGCCAGCAGCGGATAGATGGCTCCCACATTACCCGCTACGAACTGGGCCATGCTGATGGGCATGCTGGCCAGCCCGGCACCGTTGACTCCCGAGTTGATCAGGATGCGCACCATGGGCACGGTAAACAGCAGGACAAAGCCCGCGCCCAGCAGCACGCGGCTGGATTCATTCAGCGCGGTTCCCAGTTCGCGAAGGCTCACCCGGTGCAGGACGATGGTCAGCAGGGCGACCAGTACCAGAATGCCGCCAGGCAGGTAGAGCGGCATAAAGTCGGCCTTGATGCCACTTTCACCGAGGATTCCCGGGAATACGATGACTATGGACTTGAGCGCGGTGCCGATTTCTGGAAATACCCGGGTCAGGACCAGTAGCAGGCCCACCAGGACATAGGGCAGCCAGGCCAGCACCGGCCCCATCGGCCGGGTAGTCAGGGCATCCATTTTCATTTCGGTGGTCGCCAGCCAGCTGGCGGGCCACTGGTCGGGCGGAGCAAAGTCCCATGATTTCCCGGGGACCAGAAAGCGGTAGCGGGCAGCCGTTGTGACAATGGCCAGCCCGATCAGGCCACCAAGCAGGGAGGGAAACTCCGGTCCCAGCAGCAGGCCGGTCGCCAGGTAGGGCAGGGTAAAGGCCAGTCCGGAAAACAGCGCGAAAGGCAGGATGCTGAATCCGGCTTTCCAGCTTTTTTCCTGGCCAAAAAAACGGGTTAGCATCAGGGCCATGATGACCGGAATGACCGTGCCGGTCAGGCAGTGCAATACGGCCACTTCGCTGGTAATCAGTTGCAGGAAGGCATCCCAGCTGGAGCCATGGGCCTGCAGCTGGCTGGCCAGGGTTTCGGTATCCAGCCCGCCGTTGATGCCGATCAGGATTGGTGTGCCTACTGCACCAAAGGAAACCGGTGTGCTCTGTACCAGCATTCCCATCAGTACGGCCGCCATGGCCGGGAAGCCGATAGCCACCAGCAGGGGGGCCGCGATGGCGGCGGTGGTGCCAAAGCCTGAGGCCCCTTCGATAAAGCAGCCAAACAGCCAGGCAATGATAATGGCCTGGATACGCCGGTCCGGGCTGATCAGGGCAAATCCCGAGCGGATGCAGCTGATGGCCCCCGAATGTTTGAGGGTGTTCAGCAGGAAAATGGCACCGAAGATGATCCATAGCACACCGACGGTAATCACCAGGCCCTGCAGGGTGGAGGCCAGTACCCGGTTCAGGCTCATATCCCAGACCATCAGGGCAATGGCGACAGTCAGCAGGTACACCGCCGGCATGGCCTGACGGGCTGGCCAGCGCAGGCCTGCCAGCAGGATGGCAGCCAGCAGGATTGGGGAAAAAGCCCAGAAAGCCAGCAGGCCACCGTTCATCGGGCTGCCTCCACCGGAAGGGGCGGTGTGGGTAAGCCGGGTCGCAAGGGGCTGTGTGAAGGACTTGGCATAAAGGTTCCTTTTGTTTTTTTGGTTGGTCTTGTGTAAATTGGTAAGACCATTTTTTTATTGAGTTGTTAGCTTATGTGTCTGGCTGATCTGGAGTCAATTGGGATTCTGGTGGTTTAACGCACTGGATTTTTTAGTGCGAGGTTGTTTTTGTTGTTTTTATGAAAAGGTCTGACCAATCAGGAGCGGCATGTGAAGGTCAACGCGGTACAGCATCAGTCGCTGGCAGATACGGTTGCCAGACAGCTGGAAACCATGATTTTTGAGGGGACGCTGCAGGCGGGGGAGCGTTTGCCAGCCGAGCGACTGCTGGCTGCACAGTTTGGTGTTTCCCGGCCGTCCCTGCGTGAAGCGATCAAAAAGCTGGTGGCCAGAGGTCTGCTGGTCAGCCGTCAGGGCGGCGGCAATTTTGTATCAGCCCAGTTGGGTAGCGTGTTCAGCGATCCGCTGCTGCAGCTGCTGGAGGGGCAGGTCGGGGCCCAGCAGGATCTGCTGGAGTTCCGGCATACGCTGGAGGGTGCCTGCGCTTACTACGCCGCCCAGCGGGCGACGGATGCGGACCGGGAGCAGCTGCAGACCGCTTTTGATGCGTTGCAGGACTGCTATGCCCGCAGTGGTGACAGCAGCCGGGAAGAGGAGGGCCATGCAGATGCCCGCTTCCATCTGGCGATCGCCGAGGCCAGCCATAATGCGGTGCTGCTGCATACGATCCGGGGACTGTTCGAGCTGCTGAAGCGCAATGTCACCACCAATATTGGCGGGCTGTACGCGCTGCGCGATGAAACCCGGCAGATGTTGATGAAGCAACACCGTGAGCTGTTTGAGGCCATTATCGGACGAAAGGCCGAAGAGGCCCGGCAGCGGTCCAATCTGCACATTGACTATGTGCAGGCTGTACTGGCTGAGGGGCAGCAGGAAGCCCGGCGGCAGGCCCGTTCCCGGCGGCGGAGCAGTCTGGAGCGGGATGGGGGCTGAGTTGCGTCAGAGGTCTTTGCCCTTGCTGCGCATGACCCGCTGCAGTTCGCGCTGGTTATCGCGGTCGCGTTCGGTGTCGCGCTTGTCAAAGGCTTTTTTGCCTTTGGCGAGGGCAATCTCACATTTGATCAGGTGTTTTTTCCAGTACAGCGCGGTAGCAACGCAGGCATAGCCTTTCTGCTGTACTGCCCCGAACAGCTTGCCCAGCTCCTGCTTGTGCAGCAGCAGCTTGCGGGTCCGTACCGGATCAGCAATCACATGGGTGCTGGCTGTTGTCAGCGGTGTGATATGACTGCCCAGCAGCCATGCCTCGCCGTCCTTGAGCAGCACATAACTGTCAACCAGCTGGGCCTTGCCAGCCCGCAGGCTTTTGACTTCCCAGCCCGCCAGGGCGATGCCCGCCTCGAATTTCTGCTCGATGAAATAGTCGTGTTGCGCTTTTTTGTTCAGCGCGATGGTCCCGGGGGACGCTTTTTTCTGTTTGGCCATAAGGGTCGCATTATAAAGGCCCGTGTATCCGCAGGATATGCCGGCCCGGATGAAACTTGAGGGGTTGGGGTGAATGCCTGACAATACCTGTTCTTGAAGATCCCTGTCTCCAGGGTTTGTGGCGGTTTCGCAGGTTCTGTGTGCTGGCCGCTGGCGGCCAGGGGTGAAGACCGGGCCGTGGGTCCGGACCACCGTTAAAGCGAGCGATTGATGACGACGCATATCCACCGTTCAGCGCTGCTGCCATTTCCGGCCAGAGCGCTGTATGACATGGTCAATGATGTAGCCAGTTATCCGGCATTCCTGCCCTGGTGCTCGGCCAGCGAGGTGCTGTCCAGCAGTGAAACCGAAATGACCGCCAGTATGACTGTGGCCAAAGCGGGGGTCAGCCAGCGTTTTCTGACCCGTAACCACCTGAAGCTGGGCGAACGGATCGAAATGAATCTGGCCGAGGGGCCATTCCGCCAGCTGCATGGTGTCTGGGAGTTCCGGGCGCTGGGTGAAAGTGCCTGCAAGATTACCCTGGACCTGCGCTTTGACTACGCCGGGCCTCTGGTCAAAATGACGCTGGGGCCGTTGTTCAATCATGCGGCCAACACGCTGGTGGATGCTTTTTGTGTGCGGGCCAGGCAGCTGTATGGTTGAGCAGGTCTGTGTCGAAATCCTGTATGCCTTGCCAGAGCAGCAGGTGTTACACCCGCTGCGGTTGCCGGCCGGGACCAGTCTTCTGGCGGCCCTGAAACGGCCGGAGGTGGCTGGCTTGTATCCCGGACTGTCGCTGCTGGAGCTGCCGGTGGGAATTTTTGGCCGGCGGATTGCCCGCCCTGGCGAATACACCCTGCAGGAGGGCGACCGCATAGAGCTTTACCGGCCCCTGCTGGTTGACAGTTATGTGCTG
>DIDB01000055.1 GCA_002417905.1 Pseudomonadaceae bacterium UBA5811 | reverse complement strand
GACGGGCCGGGCCCGGCGGGCGGGGGGGGCGGGCAGCGGGTGCCGGGAAGGCCGTGGGGTACCGGGCCCGGCCCGGCTGGCGGGCCTTTCGGGCGGCCAGCGTGCGGCTCAGCGTACGGCTGCGGGCTGCCCTGGGCGGCAGCGGGCTGCTGGCCGGGCCACGGACCCTGCGGCTGCTGCTGGCCTCAGCGGCCGTGCTGGGCGGCATCGCCCTGAGTCTGGCCGCCCGGCGCCGCCGGATCTGAAACGGTGGATGGCCGGGCGGTCCCCCGCCGGCTGACCTCTTCCAGCAGGTCAATCTGGATGCCCTGGATCCGCATCATCCGCGACCACTGGTCCAGCAGCAGATGATCCATTTTTTCATGCAGCATCCGGATTTCGATTTCCGCTTTCAGGTTGACCTTGTAGTCATTCTCCGAACGCAGCCGGTCTTTTTTCTCCTGGCGGTTCTGGCTCATCATGATGATCGGTGCCTGGAAGGCCGCCAGACAGGACAGTACCAGGTTCATCAGGATAAAGGGATAGGGGTCAAAAACCTCATGGAGGATAAAGACGGTATTCAGCAGTACCCAGACCACCAGGATGGCCGAAAAGCTGAGAATAAAATTCCAGCTGCCGCCAAAACTGGCCACCTTGTCCGCAATCAGGTCGCCCAGGCTGAGCTTGTCCTCCACCGTCTCGTTGATGTTTTCTGAAACGGTCCCGTTTTCCCGGATGCTGTTCAGCACCTCTTTGTCCAGCCGCTCCAGCCGGCCCGTCTCTTCTTCCATAAGAGAGCGGACATAGCGGTTACGGAAAACGGAATAGTCATCCCAGCAGATATACTGGCTGTCATTCCAGTCCGGGTAGTCACTCTGGATCAGCTTTTCGATTTCATGACGGATGCCATGCCCCTCGATCAGCTCGGCTTCGGGGAACAGTTTCTGGCAGATGGCACACGGTTTCAGCACAGGCATGGGTCAGGCTCTCTTTCCGGTAATCCTGGTCAACAGACCGGCCCTTCAGACCGGCAGCAGGCGATTCTGCCGCACCCAGCCCTCAAATTCCCCCGCTGGCTGTGGCTTGCCAAACAAATAACCTTGCACTTCCGCGCAACCCAGCTTCTCCAGCTGGGCCAGCTGCTCCCGGGTTTCCACGCCTTCGGCAATGGTGGTAATCGCCATGCTGCCCGCCAGCCAGACAATGGCCTGCACAATGGACTGGTCACGGCCATCCCGGTCGAGCTGGCGGACAAACGACTGGTCGATCTTCAGCTTGTTGACCTCAAACTGTTTGAGATAGCTCAGGGATGAATAGCCGGTGCCAAAGTCGTCAATCGACAGCCGCACCCCAAGGCCCCGCAGGCGGTGCATCAGGTCAATGGCCTCCAGCGGCTGCTGCATGGTCACGCTCTCGGTCAGCTCCAGCTCCAGACAGTGTGCGGGCAGCCCCGTTTCCCGCAGGACCCGGCCAACCAGTTCCAGCAGCCCGGGGTCACGGAACTGGATCAGGGACAGGTTGACCGCCATGGTCATATCCGGCGGATACCCCATCGCCAGCCACTGCTTCATCTGGCTGGCCGCCTGGTGCAGCACCCATTCGCCAAGGCTGATGATCAGCCCGCAGCTTTCCGCCACCGGAATAAACTCGGCCGGACTGATAACCCCCAGTTGCGGATGGGTCCAGCGCAGCAGCGCCTCGGCCCCCACCAGGGTCCGGGTCCGGATATCGACCTGCGGCTGATAGCTGACATACAGCTCACGGTTATCCAGTGCCTGGCGCAGGGCATTTTCCAGCGCCAGCAACCGGGCCGACTGCTGCTGCATCTCGCCGGTAAAAAAGCTGTAGCTGTTGCGGCCATCCTGTTTGGCCCGGTGCATGGCCATGTCGGCCCGCTGTGACAGGGTGTCAAAGTCGTAGCCGTCTTCCGGAAAAATGGCAATACCGATGGAGACGGTGACCGTCAGGACATGCTGGCCCACCTGGTAAGGCTGCAGCAGCAGGGTCCGCAGCTGCTCGGCCGTATGGGCCGCTCCCTTGGCATCGACTCCGGGCAGTACCAGTACAAATTCGTCCCCGCTGGGCCGTGACAGGATATCCACCTCCCGCAGCGTACCCTTGAGCCGCCGGGCCACCTCCACCAGAAAGGCATCTCCCACCTGGTATCCCAGGGAGTCATTGATGTTCTTGAAGTGGTCCAGATCCAGATACAGCACGGCCAGCGGCTGCCGGCTGCGGCCACTCTGGGCCAGCGCCTGGTCACAGCGCAGGCCGAACAGCTTGCGGTTGGGCAGGTCCGTCAGGGCATCAAAATGGGCCAGCCGCTCAATGCGCTGCTCATCCAGCCGCCGCCGGGTAATGTCTTCCTTGATTGCCAGATAGTTGACCGGATTGCCCTGTTCGTCGAACACCGGCGAAATCATCACCGACTCAATGTACTCGCTGCCATCCTTGCGCCGGTTGGTTAGTTCACCGCGCCAGATCTGGCCCTGACGCAAATGGCGCCACAGGTCTTCATAGGTGGCCCTGGGCGTCTGCCCCGAATGCAGGATGCGCGGATTCTGGCCAAGCACCTCCTCCAGGGAATAACCGCTGCTACGGACAAAGGCCTGGTTGGCATACTCGATCCGCGCCTGCAGGTCGGTGATGACGATGGCACTGGCACTCTGCTCCACCGCCAGCTGCAGCTTGCGCAGGGCCGCCTGGTCCTGGATGCGCCCGGTCACGTCCCGCGAAACCACCACAAAACGCGGCGCCTCGCCCCGCTCACGGTGCATGGCCGCCACCGACAGCTCAAACCAGTGACTGCCCTCCTGTTGCGGAATTTCCACCTGATGGCCCCGGGAATAGCCCTGCCGCCGGGCCTCCTCAAGGGCCTGCATGCAGGTCCGGGCCGCCGTGGCCGGCAGCACCTCAAAGACCGTATGCCCCAGCAGTTCATCACCCCCCAGTACGGGGTGCTGGTTCATGGGCAGATGCACCTGCAGGTAGCGGCCATGCTGGTCCAGCTCCACCAGCCGGTCCGGCAGGGCACCCAGCACGGCTTGGGCGTGGCTGCGGGCATCCTTCAGGGCCCGGTAAGGCGCCACGATCATTTCTACAAACAGGGCGCGGTACAGCAACAGATAAGCCAGCACCTTGTACAGATGGCCCAGCAGGTTAAACAGGTCCGTTACCGAACTGTACAGGGTGAAACACAGCTCACTCAGGATCATCACCTGGGTAGCCACCAGCAGCCTGGGTACATCAAAGCCACAGGGCGGCTGGCGCAGGCGCCGGACCAGCAGCAGGATGGTCAGGGCATTCAGCAGGATTACCCCATATTCAGCAGCAATCTTGCAGGGCGTCAGGCCAAGGCCCGCAATAAAGGTCCGCGGCAGCCAGTCCGGCGGGTAGAAAAACAGCCCATGCAGACTGGCCACCAGCAGCAGGACCACCCCCAGAGGCAGCCAGCGCTGGTACCAGGCCAGCGCTGGCAAGGTTTTTCCGGGCGCAGGCCAGGGCAGCCAGACCACCGCCAGCAGGCTGCTGGCGGCCAGGTAGCGGGCAGCCAGCCAGAAATTGATCGCCTTCTCCGGGTTATTCGCAGTGAGGTAATCCGGCATCCCGGCATACGACAGCGTATGGGACAGATCCAGCAGCCCCACACCCATAAAGGCACAGGCCAGCAGCAGGGCATTGGGCTGCGGATGCAGCGCACAGGAATTCCAGCTGACAAAAAAAATCAGCATGGTCACCACGATGGAGGCCATCTCCAGCAGCATGTGCATGCTGAGATAACTATGCCCGGTCACCGCCGGTACCCACTCGACCAGCGCGGCAGCCGCCAGCCCGCCCAGCAGGGCAGCCAGGGCGGCCCGGGTCATGGCCGGCTGCAGCGTCCCGGAATAACAGGGACTGACCGGCCCCCGCAGTCTGCGGCCCCACCGGGTCATACAGGCCTTAACATCACGCTCACCCACAGGTCTCATCCACCCGACAGCAACTGGCCGCCAGCCTGACACAACCGCACTGACATGGTGCAGCACCAGATCAAATTTCAGCAAAAAAGTCCAGACGCTGCCCTCTCCTGACGCATCTGCTCAGTCTGGCAGGCCCGGCGGCGGTAACCCGAGCCGGCTGGCCACATACCGGTCAATCAGATAACGGGCCAGTGAATGCGGGCCTGGCAGCGCGGGCAATGCATCAACGGCAAACCAGCGGGCCTCCTCGATTTCTCCTGGCTGGGGCACAACCTGCCCGGCCCGATAACGGGCCAGAAAGCCCAGCATCAGGGCATGGGGAAAGGGCCAGTTCTGGCTGGCCACATACTGCAGCTGTTCCACCTGGAGCCCCACCTCTTCCTGCACCTCACGGTGTACGCAGCCCTCCACCGTTTCGCCCGGCTCGACAAAACCGGCCAGGGCGCTAAACACGCCGCGGGCATGGCGGGCCGAGCGGGCCAGCAGGATTTCGTCGCCCCGGGTGACCAAAGCAATCATGCAGGGCGACAGTTGCGGATACTGGCTGAGCTGGCAGGCCGCACAGTGCATAGCCCGCTCACCCGGCAGGGGCTGCAGGGGCGCGCCACAGCAGCCACAAAAGCGGTGGCGGACTGCCCAGGTGCCAATCTGGGCCGCAAAACGCAGCAAGGCCAGCAGTCCGGCTGGCGCCTCACCCGCCAGCCAC
>DIDB01000156.1 GCA_002417905.1 Pseudomonadaceae bacterium UBA5811 | reverse complement strand
CCCACTTCAATGACCGTGGTGGCCACCAGCAATTGCAGCTCGCCCTGCTTGAAGCGGGCCATCACATCCGCTTTTTCCGCGGCCTTCATCCGGCCATGCACCAGACCTACCTGCAGCTCGCCAAGACTGGCGGCCAGTTCGGCAAAAGTGGTTTCGGCCGCCTGGCAGGTCAGCTCCTCGGACTCCTCGATCAGGGTGCAGACCCAGTAGGCCTGGCGGCCCTCCCGGCAGGCCGCCCGGACCCGGTCCACGACCTCCGGCCGGCGGCTGTCGGGCACCGCCAGGGTATTGACCGGAGTCCGGCCCGGCGGCAGTTCATCCAGAACAGAGGTATCCAGATCAGCATAGGCACTCATCGCCAGGGTGCGGGGAATCGGGGTCGCCGTCATGATCAGCTGGTGCGGGCACAGCTGGCCCTGCACGCCTTTCTGGCGCAGGGCCAGCCGCTGCTGTACGCCAAACCGGTGCTGTTCATCAATGATGGCCAGCGCCAGATGGCGGAACTGCACGTCCTCCTGGAACAGGGCATGAGTCCCCACCACCATGGGACAGCCTCCGGCGATCTGTGCCAGAGTGCGCTGGCGGGCATTGCCCTTGACCCGGCCGGTCAGCCAGGCCACCTCCAGCCCGAGGGGCTCAAACCAGTGGCTGAAACTGGCATGGTGCTGCCCGGCCAGAATTTCGGTTGGTGCCATCAGCGCCACCTGGTAACCAGCCTCCAGGGCCTGCAGGGCAGCCAGCGCGGCCACCAGCGTCTTGCCTGCGCCCACATCGCCCTGAAGCAGCCGCAGCATGGGGGCCGGCTGGCCCAGATCAGCGGCAATTTCAGCCACCACCCGCCGCTGGGCAGCAGTCGGCGCAAAACCAAGGCCGGCCAGAAAGCGGGAAGCCAGCTGCCGTGATGCCGGCAATACCGGGGCCTGTTGGGCCCGGATACTGGCCCGCAGCCGCTGCAGGGACAGCTGATGGGCCAGCAGCTCCTCAAAGGCCAGCCGCTGGCTGGCCCAGTGCTCGCCGTCAGCCAGAAGGGCCAAGCGGGTATCTGGTGGAGGCTGGTGCAGGCAACGTACCGCCGCCTCCAGGGGAGCCAGCTGATACTGCCGGACCAGCGCATCAGGCAGCAGTTCCGGCAGGCAGGTGCCATCCAGCAGGGCCAGGGCCTGATGGGCCAGCGCCCGCAACCGCAGCTGGCTCAGGCCTTCAGTAGCCGGATAGATGGGGGTCAGGCTCTGTTCCGCAGGTGGCGGCTCGTCTTCTTTCAGAAAGCGGCACTCCGGATGGTAGATTTCCAGCCCGGAAGCACCCGGGCGGATTTCGCCATAGCAGCGCAGGCGCACGCCCCGCTTCAGGGCCTCCTTCTGGGCCGGGCTGAAGTAGTAAAAACGCAGGCTTAGCAGCCCGGTGCCATCCTGCAACCGGACCAGCAGGCTGCGCCGCCGGCCCTGCACCACATCCGCAGCGGCAACCACACCTTCCACCACAGCATCCTGGCCTGCCTGCAGGGCACCGATTGGCGTCACCCGGGTGCGGTCCTGGTAGCGCAGCGGCAGGTGGAACAGGATATCCTGTACCGTTTCTACCCCTACTCTGGCCAGCTTTTCAGCCAGGGCAGCGCCCACTCCCCGCAGGCGGGTAACCGGCCAGCTGGCCAGACTGCCCATGCTCAGTGCCCGGCCGCTGGCGGATTGACCGAGCACAGGCGGATGGAGTCCGCCAGCACCTCAATGGCTCTGGGCCGGGGAAAACTGGCCCGCCAGGCAATGGCTACCGTACGGCAGGGCACCGGCTCGGTCAGGGGCCGGACCTCCAGAACTCCCGGCGCATAATGGTGGCGGTCTACCGCCGACTGGGGCAACACTGAAATACCCAGCCCGGAAGCCACCATATGGCGGATGGTCTCCAGCGAGCTGGCTTCGATGGTAGTGGCTGGCCCGGCCTCGATCCGGTTGCTGCCCGGACAGGCCTCCAGCACCTGGTCACGGAAGCAGTGACCCTCTCCCAGCAGCAGCAGGCTGCGGTCGTGCAGCATCCGGTTGGGAATCTGCTCCAGTGCCGCCCAGGGATGACCGGCAGGCATCAGCACATAGAACGGCTCGTCATACAGGGCCATGGTCAGCACATCCGCTTCCTGGAAGGGCAGGGCGATAATGATGGCGTCCAGCTCGCCGGTGCGCAGCTTTTCCCGCAGGATATGGGTGAAGTTTTCCTCAATGTACAGCGGCATGTCCGGCGCCACCCGGTGCAGCTGCGGAATCAGCCGGGGAAACAGGTAGGGTCCGACCGTATAGATGGCCCCCACTTTCAGTGGTGCTGCCAGCTGGTTTTTGCCGGCCTGGGCCAGTTCGCGGATATTCTGTGCCTGCTCCAGCACCTTCTGGGCCTGGGCCACGATGCCCTCACCTACCGGAGTCAGGCGGACTGCGCTTTTGCTGCGCTCGAAAATCAGCACGCCCAGCTCATCTTCCAGCTTCTTGACCCCCACAGACAGGGTAGGCTGACTGACATGGCAGCGCTCGGCCGCCCGGCCAAAATGCTGCTCCTGGGCAAGGGTGACGATATAGCGCAATTCAGTCAGGGTCATGGACAGGTTCCTTGGCTTGCCGCCAAGCATAGCGGGTGCCGGCCAGGGAACCAACCACGGGTCCGGACCGCCCGGGTCCGGACCTTCCGGCTCAGATCCGCTTCAGCTCGTAAGCCAGCGGAGCGACGATCTCGATGCTGCTGCGCCCCTTGAGAATCTCGGGCGGCGGTGGCGGCAGCGGCTGCGCCTTGCGGATCATCTCCAGAGTCGCCCGGTCCAGCAGCGGATTGCCTGAACTGGTCACCAGCTCATAGGACAGGACCCGGCCCTCACTATCCAGGGTAAAGCGCAGGCGGTTGATCTTGATCCCGGGCACCTCGTCACGCTTGGCCTCTTCCGGATAGACCTTGTAATGGGCCAGATGGCTGAGCAGCTCGCTCTGCCAGTTCAGCTTGACCTTGCGCAGGGCTGAGGAAGAAAGCCCCTGCTGGCTGGCTGCGGCAGAAGAGGTTGAGGCAGCAGCCGTCGTCGTGGAGTTGGGATCCGTGACTTCCGAGCGGGCTACCTGCTCTTCGGCTTTCGAGACCTTCTTCTCTGGCGACTCCACCGGTTTGCGGGCAATTTTCTTGTCCTCGTCCGGCTTTTTCGGCTCTGGTGGCCGGGGTTTTGGCTTTTTCTTCGGTTTGGGTTTGCTCTTGGCCACCACCAGCTTGGGTGCCGGTGCCTCGGCCAGCTGGGGTACCGGATCTTCTACCGGATCCGGTGCGACCTGCTGGGCCTGCGGCGGCGGCGGCGGCGGCGGCAGCGGCTCCAGGGCCAGCATCATGGGGGGCGCCGGAGCCAGCTCAACCGGTTTCTGTATCGGCTTCCACAGAAACCACATGGCCAGGCCAACGTGTACCCCTACCACCAGCAGCAGGCTCAGAATCCAGACCGGCAATCTACGCGCGTTACTGCCCATGCTCATTTCCCGGCCGCTTCAAGGCCCACCAGGCCGATCCTCAGGTAACCCGCCGCCCGCAGGGTATCCATCACCTCCACCATACGGCCATACTCCATGGCCGCATCTCCCCGGATAAAGACCGGCTTCTGCCTGTCTCCCCCCGTCAGGGTATCCAGCTCGGTGGGTATCTGCTCCAGCTGGACCGGGTCATTGCCCAGATACAGGCTGTTGTCTTTCTTGATGCTCAGGTAGATCGGCTTGTCCGGACGGGGTTCCGGTCTGGCCGTGGAGGCTGGCAGGTCCAGCTTGATGTCTACCGTTGACAGCGGGGCGGCCACCATGAAGATGATCAGCAGCACCAGCATGACATCAATAAACGGGGTGACGTTGATATCAGCAGATTCTGCCAGATCATCACCACCGTGATCGCCCAGTTTTACGGCCATGTTCAGCCCACCTTCACGACATGGGGAGCCGGGCCGGAACGCTGCTCGCTGCTGGACTGGTGATCAAGATCCCGGCTGAGCAGAATCAGCACCTGGGTGGAGGCATCCGTTACCTGGGCCTTGTAGGCCGTGATCGCCCGGGCAAATACGTTATAGAAAATTACGGCCGGGATGGCGGCCACCAGGCCGATGGCAGTGGCCAGCAGCGCTTCGGCAATCCCGGGTGCCACAACCGCCAGGTTGGTGGTCTGGGTTTTGGCGATGCCAATAAAGCTGTTCATGATTCCCCATACCGTTCCGAACAGGCCCACAAAGGGTCCGATGGCGCCGATGGTGGCGAGAATGCCGGTGCCCTGGCTGACACTGCGGCCCGTCGCGGCCACGATCCGGTCCAGCTGCAGGGCAACCCGCTCCTTGATGCCTTCCTTTTCGCGCAGGCCGGCAGACAGGCGCAGCTCTTCCTCGGCCTCACGGATCAGCACGGTACTGACACTGCGCGCATCCACCTGCTCGGTGGCATGCCGCAGCGAACGGGCGCCCCGGAAGCCCTCCAGATCGCGGCGCAGCCGCCGCCGGGCGACCCCAAGCTCGAAGCTCTTGGCCACAAAAATGGTCCAGGTCAGGACCGAGGCCAGGGCCAGGGCAATCATGACGCACTTGACCACGATATCGGCCGCCAGATACATCCCCCACGGTGACAGGTCATGTCGGCCCAGTTCATTCTCCTCTTCAACCAGCGGCACGACCTGCTCCTCGGTGAGCGGCGCGGCTGCGGCCGGAGCAGCCTCTGTACTGCCGGCAGCCGCCGCCGGCGCCGGCTGTGCAACCGGAGCCGCCGGTGCAGCGGCGGGAGCCGGGATACTGGACTGCTGGGCAAGGGCAACCGGAGCCGCCATGGCCAGGCCAAGCGTCAGGGCCAGACCGGTCAGGACTCCGGAACGGGCCGGCCGGAGCCGGTGGTGGGAAATGGATAGGTTCATGCGTGCCAGACCTCTGAAGTATGGATGCGTGCCCTGAAAGGCATCTTGAAAACAGACAGGAATGCGTCTACCGTCGCATTATTGCGATTGCTTCTTGTTTGTAAAGAAATGAATCGCTTATATAATGTTCTGGCCTGATTGATGACTGTTATGGTCTGGCCATCGGACCTGTGGAGAAGGAGATGGCAGATCAGCCTGTAATCATGGTGGCCGGCTGCGGCGATATTGGCTCCAGGATGGGCCTGAGACTGTCCCATCTGGGCTGGGCAGTCTATGGGCTGCGGCGCTATGTCGCCAACCTGATCCCGGAAATTCTTCCTGTACCGGCTGACCTGAATCAGCCCGGCTGCCCGCCAGGCTGGCCACGGGGCACGCTGGACTATCTGGTGTACTGTGCAGCCCCCGGGGACCGCAGTGCCATGGCCTACCAGCAGGCCTATGTGGACGGGCCGCGCCGGGTACTGGACTGGCTGGCCACCTGCCACCAGCAGCCCCGGCGGATCCTGCTGGTGTCCAGCACCGGAGTATATGGCCAGCAGGCCGGTGAATGGGTCACCGAGGAAAGCCCCGCACAGCCTGGCGGATTTTCTGGCCAGTGCCTGCTGGAAGCCGAACAGCAGGTGCTGGCCTGCGCCCATCCGGCCACGGTGGTCCGGCTGGCCGGCATTTACGGGCCGGGCCGGCATCATCTGCTGGCGCAGGCCCGGCAGGGCTGCCGGGTGGAGCACCTGCCCGTGCAGTACAGCAACCGGATTCATGCAGATGATGCCGCCGGACTGCTGGCCTTTCTGCTGCAGGCCGACATGCAGGGCCAGCCACTGGCGGACTGCTACCTCGGGGTAGATGACGAACCGGCGCCCCTGCATGAGGTGGTGAGCTGGCTACAGCAGCAGATGGGTGTCTCCGCTACTGGTCACGGGCCAGGCCGCCGTGCTGGCAACCGGCGCTGCAGCAATGCCAGGGCCCGGGCCCTGGGCTGGGTGCCGCAGTATCCTGGCTATCGCCAGGGCTATGCGACCCTGCTCAGGCCTTGCCCGTGATGCGCTGGTATTTGGCCATCAGCTGCTCCCGGGTCTCGCCCAGCGACTCATCCGGCAGGATGCACTCAACCGGGCAGACCTGCTGGCACTGCGGCTCGGCATAGTGACCGACGCACTCCGTACACAGCGCCGGGTTGATGACATAGGTTTCCTCACCCTGGGAGATGGCCCCGTTGGGGCACTCCGGTTCGCAGACATCACAGTTGATGCAGTCATCAGTAATTTTCAGGGCCATGGACGGATACTCCGGTACGGTGCCGGGCCCCGGACCCGGCAAGAACAGAACGGGGCGCAGATTGTGCCGGAATGCCAGCCCGCCTGCACCCGGTCAGGCCGGACAGAAACGGGCAGCCAGCGCCGCCCCGACGGCCGGATGGACAAACTTGCTGACATCCCCGCCCAGCGCGGCGATTTCCCGGACCAGGGTGGAAGAAATATAGGAATACTGTTCAGAAGGCGTCAGGAACAGGCTTTCAATATCCGGTTCCAGCTGGCGGTTCATGTTGGCCAGCTGGAACTCATACTCGAAATCCGAGACGGCACGCAGCCCGCGCAGCAGCACATTGGCCTGCTGCTCCCGGGCAAAACGGGCCAGCAGGCCGGCAAAACCGATGACCTCAACATTGGCGAATGGCCGGGTCACCTCGCGGACCAGCTCCACCCGCTCCTCCAGACTGAACAGTGGATTTTTTTTCGGGCTGGCGGCCACGGCAATGATGACATGGTCGAACAGCCGCGCCGCCCGTTCGACCATGTCGCCATGGCCCCTGGTAATGGGATCGAAGGTTCCCGGATACAGCACTCGATTCATCGCGACGCCCTGACGCAGATCCAGGGGGCGGATGGTAGCCCCTTGCCCTGGCCAGGGCAAAACAACCTTGGTCCTGGTGACAGCCACGGCTCCGGGCCATACCGGTCAACAGCACAGACCAATCCCCGCTATCCTGTAGGGCCGATCTGCCTGCCCTGCCCCGGAGCCACCCATGCCACACGATGGTGACCTGTTACAGACCGCCGTGATCTTCCTGCTGGCCGCCGTGCTGACCGTGCCACTGGCCCGCTATCTGCAACTGGGTACCGTACTGGGTTATCTGCTGGCCGGCGTCATCATCGGTCCCCAGCTGCTGGGACTGATTGATGACCCGCAGCGCATTGCCCACCTGTCCGAACTGGGGGTAGTCATGCTGCTGTTCCTGATCGGTCTGGAACTGCCCCCACGCCGCCTGTGGGTCATGCGCCGGCTGGTCTTCGGAGTCGGGCTGCTGCAGGTCGTGCTGACCGGTGGCCTGATCGCCCTGGTCAGTGCCCTGCTGTTTGCCCAGCCTGTGGCGACAGCCATCATTCTCGGACTGGGCCTGTCACTGTCCTCCACGGCTTCCGGCCTGCAAAATCTGGCGGAGCACAAAGAAATCAGCAGCCCCCATGGTCGGCTGGCATTTGCCATCCTGCTGTTCCAGGATATCGCGGCAATCCCGCTGATTGCCCTGGTGCCGCTGCTCAGCGGCCACAATGCACAGGCTTCCGGAGCCGAAGGCCTGCAGGTGGTGCTGGATGTCCTGCTCTGTCTGGCAGTCCTGATCATCAGCAGCCGTTTTCTGCTGCGCCCGCTGTTCCGGGTGGTGGTCCGCACCGGATTGCAGGAAGTGCTGACGGCCACGGCCCTGCTGGTGGTGATCGGCACCGCCTGGCTGATGTCTCTGGCCGGCCTGTCCATGGCACTGGGCGCCTTTATGGCCGGCCTGCTGCTGGCTGACACTGAATTCCGCCATGAGCTGGAAGCCCAGATTGAGCCCTTTAAGGGCCTGCTGCTGGGCCTGTTCTTTATCAGTGTGGGGATGGGTGCCAATCTGGAGCTGCTGCGGGCCAGTCCGCTGACCGTACTGGGCCTGACCCTGCTGCTGATTGCCCTCAAGCTGCCCCTGCTGGTCATGCTTGGCCAGCGTTTTGGCCAGCTGACCCGGGCAGGCGCACTGCGGCTGGGCATGGTACTGGCCGGAGGGGGTGAATTTGCCTTCGTGGTATTCCAGCTGGGCCATGAGCATGGCCTGTTTTCAGCCCGCCTGTATGACCTGCTGGTCCTGGTCATTACCCTGTCGATGGCCCTGCTGCCCATCCTGCAAAGCCTGGTGCAGCATCTGCAGGGCCAGCCACCGCGTCCGGAGCCCGTTCCTGAAGAGTACTGCCCGGTAGCCAGTGAAACGCCACGGGTGGTTATCGCAGGCATGGGCCGGATGGGCCAGATCGTGGCCCGCATCCTTCATGCCCAGAAAATTCCCTTTGTGGCCCTGGATACGGCCGTGGAGTCCATCAGCTTTTCCCGCAGCATGGGCCACGCGCCGGTATTTTACGGCGACCCGCTGCACCCGGAGATCCTGCGGGCCATCCATACGGAACAGGCCGAGTTTTTCATCATTGCCACCGACGACCCGGAAACCAACCTGAAAACGGCTGAGCTGGTCCGCCGCCTGTACCCGGGCCTCAAGATCATCGCCCGGGCCCGCAACCGCAAGCACGCCCACCGGTTGATGGATCTGGATGTACTGGCCATCCGGGAAACCTATTACTCCAGCCTGGAAATCAGCCGGCACACCCTGCTGGGCCTGGGGCTGAGCCCGGAACGGACCGACGCCCGGCTGCGCCGTTTCCAGCGGCATGATGCCGGGCTGCTGGCCATGGAGCACCTGATCTACAACGACGAAATCAAGGTCCAGCAGACTGCCCTCGAAGCGCGGGAAGAACTGGAGCGGCTGTTCGAGGCGGACCGGCAGGAAGAAGAAAAAGCGGCCAGCTGAGCCAGGCCGGTCTCCAGATAGCATGGCGGAAAACAGGCCCTTCCGGTTATGTCGCATTTACGACCATGAATTGTTCCCCCGGGTGACCACCTGGCACCCGGCAAAAAACCGGACCGCAGCAGACCGGCAGAGCCCGGCCCATCACGCTTTCCGGACACAATGCCAGTCCACTCTGCCGCCCGGACCATTTACCGGCGGCCGTTCACCCCTGAACGGCCACTGCCCAAACTGTACCTTCGGGTACGCTCCATAAATCCGGTAATTTTCTGCAAAATCACAGCAATATCTATATTTTTTTGTATATAGATAAATACAGCCATACATGGCGTTATATATGGTTTTTTATTCTTTTATTTTACTGATAAAGGCAATATTTTTTTCAATGGCACAAGCCTTGCTTTTTCTCTGGCGGCACTCTTAACAACCCGCCAAAAAGATTTTTGATGGAGGTTTCACCATGGCTCTGCGTCAGTGTGCAATTTACGGAAAAGGTGGTATCGGCAAGTCCACCACCACCCAGAACCTCGTGGCCGCTCTGGCCGAGGCCGGCAAAAAAGTGATGATCATCGGCTGCGACCCCAAGGCTGACTCCACCCGTCTGATCCTGCACTCCAAAGCCCAGAACACCGTAATGGAAATGGCCGCCCAGGCCGGTACCGTTGAAGATCTGGAGCTGGAAGACGTTCTGCAGACCGGTTTCGGTGGCGTCAAGTGCGTTGAGTCCGGTGGTCCGGAGCCGGGCGTAGGTTGCGCTGGCCGTGGCGTGATCACTGCCATCAACTTCCTGGAAGAAGAAGGCGCCTACGAAGACGATTTGGACTTCGTATTCTACGACGTACTGGGTGACGTAGTGTGTGGTGGCTTCGCCATGCCGATCCGCGAAAACAAGGCCCAGGAAATCTACATCGTCTGCTCCGGCGAGATGATGGCCATGTACGCAGCCAACAACATTGCCAAGGGCAT
>DIDB01000116.1 GCA_002417905.1 Pseudomonadaceae bacterium UBA5811 | reverse complement strand
GCGGCATTTCTGGGCCTGCCCGGCAATCCGGTATCCACGCTGGTGTGCGCCGAGCTGTTCCTGATTCCGGCCATTAATCGCCTGTCCGGACTGGTCAGGGCCCTGCCGGACTTTCTGCACCTGCCGCTGGCAGAGGATTTCCGGCGCAAGGCTGGGCGGGAAGAGTATGTGCGCGGGGGTTTGTGCCGGGATATGAGCCCACCCACCGTGCGGATTCTTGGGGGGCAGGGCTCGGCATCCCTGGCCAATCTGGCTCAGTGCGAGGTACTGGTGCGCCTGCCGGAGCCGCTAGCCAGCGTGCCGGCGGGCACCTTTCTGGAGGTGTTGCCCCTGTAGTTCTCCAGCGACCTGCAGTTGCAGGCTGCCGGTGGCCAGCCGGGCCTGCAGGGTCTGGCCCGGCTGCACCTGGTCCGGGCGGCGGATAATCTGCCCCTGTGCATCCTGAAGGATACTGTAGCCACGCGTCAGGGTGGCCAGCGGGCTGACGCCGTGCAGTAACAGGCCCAGCTGCCGGAGCTGCTGCTGCTGACGTTCCAGCCGGGTGCGAATGGCCTGCTCAAGGCGCTGGGCCAGCGCTGCCTGCTGCTGTTTCAGCTGTTTCAGCTGCTGCCGGGGTGTCAGGTTTCGCAGGCGGATTTCCAGCTGTTGCAGGGTCTGCCAGGCCCTTTCCAGCCGGCGCTGCCTGGCCTGTTGCAGCCGCTGTTCCAGCTGTCGTGTCTGCTGGCGATACTGGCCAATCTGCTGGAGCGGGTGGCGCAACGGGCTGCTGATGTCCCTGAGCTGCAGCTGTGCCCGGGTCAGTTGCGCCTGCTGGCCCAGAATCAGCCGTTGCTGCAGTCCGGCCAGTTGCTGCTGCAGCTTTCGCTGGTCCGGGGACAGTATTTCTGCGGCAGCCGAGGGGGTGGGAGCCCGCAGGTCAGCGACAAAATCACTGATGGATACATCGGTTTCATGGCCGACCGCGCTGACCACGGGGGTCTGGCAGGCTGCAATAGCTCGGGCGACGGCCTCCTCGTTGAAACACCAGAGGTCTTCCAGCGAGCCACCACCCCGGCCCAGGATCAGGGCATCCAGCCCCTGACGATCCGCCAGGGCCAGTGCCTGTACCAGTCGTCCTGCCGCCTCCCGGCCCTGCACCGAGCTGGGAATCAGCAGCAGTTCAATCTGCGGTGCCCGTCGGGCGAAAACACTGATGATGTCGCGAATGGCCGCTCCGGTGGGGGAGGTAATAATGCCGATTCGCCGGGGATGTTCGGGCAGGGGGCGTTTGCGTCCGGCGGTAAACAGTCCTTCGGCCGTCAGCCGGATTTTCAGGGTTTCAAACGCCTGGCGCAGGGCACCTTCACCGGCCGGCTCCAGCTGGCTGACAATCAGCTGGTAATCACCCCGGGTCTCGAACAGCGACAGACGGCCCTGTACCTGGATGGCCAGCCCGTCCCGCAGTGGGGTATGAAGCCGAAGCGCCTGGTGGCGGAACAGGGCACAGCGGACCTGGGCGGTGGCATCTTTCAGGGTGAAATAGACATGACCAGAGCTGGGCCTGGACAGCCCGGAAAGCTCTCCCTCAACCCGCAGTTCGCCAAATACGTCCTCCAGCAAGTGGCGGGCCTGGCGGTTGAGCTGGCTGACACTGAGGGTAGCGGGCAGGGACTGTGGTGCTGGCATGACGCCATGATAGGCGGAATGTACGGTCCTGCCTATCAGGCCTGGTCAGCCGGTCCGTGCCTGCTATTGTTTCTCCTGTCACGAAAGAGCTTGAAACGATTCCCGGCGTTCTGGCGGGCCAGATCAGGCACACTGACGGCCCTGCGCCTTCCGGGCACCTGTATAGCAAGGAGTTTTCTTATGGCAATCAGTCTGGCCAAACAGCAGACCATTTCTCTGGACAAAACGGCTGGCACCGGCCTGCAGCAGGTGCGCATGGGGCTGGGCTGGGATCCGGAGCAGCCCAAAGGCCTGCTGGACCGGCTGCTGGGCGGCGGGAAAATTGATCTGGATGCTTCCTGCATCCTGCTGGATGCTTCCCGCCAGCCTGTGGATCTGGTCTGGTTCCGCCAGCTGGAGTCCAAGGATGGCAGCGTGACCCATTCCGGCGATAACCGGACGGGTGAGGGCAGTGGTGATGATGAGGTAATCCAGGTCAATCTGGAGCGGCTGCCCTTCCATGTCAGCTATCTGGTGTTTACCGTGAACTCCTTTACGGGCCAGACGTTCGAAATGGTGGCCAATGCCTACTGCCGGATCATGGACCAGCAGAACCGGGAGCTGGCCCGGTTTGCCCTGTCAGAAAAGGGACCGCATACCGGCGTTATCATGGCCAGCCTGAGCCGCTCGGCAGAGGGCTGGAACTTTACGGCCATCGGCAAGCTGAGCCGGGGCAATACGGTCGAAAGCCTGTTAGGTGAAGCAGGCGAGGCTGTTGCTGCCTCCTGAGCCGGGCGGGCAAATCACCGTACAGACAGAAAACAGAAAAAAGAGGAATTGCAGCATGGCAGTCAGTCTGAGCAAAGGGGGTAACGTATCCCTGTCCAAGGAAGCTCCCGGTCTGAGCGAAATCACGGTAGGGCTGGGCTGGGATGCCCGGGCGACAGATGGCGCCGCGTTTGACCTGGATGCTTCGGTTTTTATTGTGGGCGAAGAGGGCCGGGTACTGGATGACGGCAGTTTTATTTTCTACAACAACCGGGTATCGGCCGATGGCAGTGTTGAGCATCTGGGTGACAACCGCTCTGGTGAGGGTGCAGGAGATGACGAGCAGGTTAACGTCCGGCTGAATGCGCTGGCTCCGGCAGTTAAAAAGCTGGTATTTGCAGTGACCATCCATGAGGCTGAGACCCGGCGCCAGAGCTTTGGTCAGGTAGCCAATGCCTTTATCCGGGTGGTGAACAAGGCTGATGGCCGGGAAGTGGCCCGTTATGATCTGTCCGAAGATGCTTCGCTGGAAACCGCAATGATCTTTGGTGAGGTGTACCGTCATAACGACGAATGGAAGTTCAAGGCCATTGGCCAGGGTTTTGCTGGCGGACTGCGGCCACTGGCTTTGTCTTTCGGGGTTAATGTCGGCTGAGGCGGCTGCTGTGTTGCCCCGGCGTGGTCTGCCTGATCTGCTTCCGGGGCATTGGGTGCCAGGTCTGCCTGTTGTCTGCTGCAGGTTATCGGGTGGCAGCCTGATATCGCCAAATATAGGGCCTGTTACGGGGCATTGAGGGGCAGCCTGCGTATCTGGTGAAAGCGCTCAGGATTCCCGATCTGCAGGGTATGGCCCACTTCCTCCAGCTCTACCTGTGCGTCTCCTGGAATGGCCGGGACAGCATTACGGCCTGCAGGACCTTGAAGGCAAAAGCCTTGCTGATGGCAGTATTGTCCTGCGGGCCGGTTAGTGTGACTTTTTGGGCACCTCGCCGGCTCCTGGCCCCTTGTGATTTCCAGGGCATTAGCCTGTATGGATGGTGCCTGCCATTGTGGGCGGTTGAGGCAGGTGCACACCGTGTGCGTTGAGCCGCGAATCTGCGGCAGCTATAATGCCGCGCTTCCTTTTTCCCGACTGGGAGCCCTCGCCATGCTGCGTATCCGTCAAGAAGCCCTGACTTTTGATGATGTCCTGCTTATTCCCGGTTATTCAGAAGTCCTGCCCAAGGATGTCAGCCTGAAGACCCGCCTGACCCGCAACATTGAGTTGAATATTCCGCTGCTGTCTGCGGCAATGGATACGGTCACCGAGTCACGGCTGGCGATTGCCATGGCCCAGGAGGGTGGTATTGGCATCATCCACAAGAACATGACGGCCGAGCAGCAGGCGCTGGAGGTCCGCAAGGTCAAGCGCCATGAGACAGCCATTGTCCATGATCCGGTAACCGTCACCCCGGATACCAAGATCATTGATCTGCTGCAGAAGGTCCGGGAGCTGGGCTTTTCCGGGTTTCCGGTGCTGGCCAACCAGCAGCTGGTTGGCATCGTGACTGGCCGCGATCTGCGGGTTCAACCCAATGCCGGGGATACGGTTGCCGAGATCATGACCCCCAGGGAGCGCCTGATTACAGTGGAAGAAGGTACTCCCCTGGAACAGATCAAGGCCCGGCTGCATGAAAACCGCATCGAGAAAATGCTGATTGTTGATGGCCGCAGCCAGCTGCGTGGGCTGGTAACGTTTAAGGATATCGAAAAGGCCAAAAGCTATCCGCTGGCCTGCAAGGATGGTCAGGGCCGGCTGCGGGTGGGTGCAGCCGTGGGTACGGGGGCCGATACCATCGACCGGGTTGAAGCGCTGGTTTCTGCCGGGGTGGATGTGATTGTGGTGGATACGGCCCATGGTCACTCCAAAGGCGTGATTGAGCGGGTACGCTGGGTCAAGCAGAATTATCCGGACGTCCAGGTTATTGGTGGCAATATCGCCACCGCCGAGGCCGCTCTGGCGCTGGTCGAAGCCGGAGCCGATGCGGTCAAGGTTGGTATTGGCCCGGGCTCCATCTGCACGACCCGGATTGTGGCGGGGGTCGGCGTGCCACAGATTTCGGCCATTGCCAATGTATCCACCGCCCTGGAGGGTACGGGAGTATCGATGATTGCCGATGGCGGTATCCGTTTTTCCGGTGACCTGTCCAAAGCCATTGCTGCCGGGGCCAACGCGGTCATGATGGGCTCAATGTTTGCCGGCACGGAGGAAGCTCCCGGTGAGGTCGAGCTGTTCCAGGGGCGCTCTTACAAGGCTTATCGGGGCATGGGCTCACTGGGTGCCATGTCCCAGGCCCAGGGGTCTTCCGACCGTTACTTCCAGGATTCCTCTGCGGGTGCAGAAAAGCTGGTACCGGAAGGTATTGAAGGCCGGGTACCTTATAAGGGTGCCCTGTCCGCTATCCTGCACCAGCTGATGGGGGGGCTGCGGGCCTCCATGGGGTATACCGGCAGCGCCACCATTGATGAGATGCGTACCCTTCCCCAGTTTGTCCGTATTACCGGGGCAGGGATGGCGGAGTCTCACGTTCATGATGTCCAGATCACCAAGGAAGCCCCCAACTATCGGGTGGGCTGATTCTCTCTTTTACAGAACCAGAGGCTGGTGACCTGATGCCGGGACAGCGTTCCGGAGCAAGGCATCAGCCTCTGGCATTCAGCGTTCTGCTGTTTTCCGAGGAAAGTTCATGTCCCAGCCTGATATTCATGCCCATCGCATCCTGATCCTGGATTTTGGCTCCCAGTACACCCAGCTGATTGCCAGGCGGGTCCGGGAAATCGGGGTGTATTGTGAGCTGCATCCCTTTGATATAAGCGACGAGGCCATTCGGGCCTTTGCGCCGCGTGGCATTATCCTGGCCGGTGGTCCCGAGTCGGTACAGGCTGAAGGCAGCCCCCGGGCACCGCAGGCGGTTTTCGAACTGGATATTCCGGTACTGGGTATCTGCTACGGCATGCAGACCATGGCTGCCCAGTGGGGCGGGCGGGTTGAAAGCTCGCCGGTCCGCGAGTTTGGCTATGCACGGGTTGACCTGGTGGGTAAAAGTGGCCTGTTCGAAGGCATTGAGGACCACGTGGACGGTGATGGTCTGCTGGGGCTGGATGTCTGGATGAGTCATGGTGACAAAGTCTCCGCACTGCCCCCGGGCTTCAAGGTGCTGGCCAGTACGGCCAGTTGTGCCATTGCCGCCATGGGCGATGAGCAGCGTCACTGGTATGGCGTCCAGTTCCACCCGGAAGTGACCCATACCCGGCAGGGCGGGCGGATCCTGTCGCGTTTCCTGCTGGATATCTGCCAGTGTCAGGCCTTGTGGACTCCGGCCAATATTGTCGAAGACAGCATGGCCCAGATCCGTGCCCAGGTGGGTAATGCCCGGGTATTGCTGGGCCTGTCGGGTGGTGTGGATTCTTCAGTGGTTGCGGCGCTGCTGCATCGGGCCATTGGTGATCAGCTGACCTGCGTTTTTGTGGACAACGGCCTGCTGCGCTATCAGGAAGGAGACCAGGTGATGGCCATGTTCGCCGAGAACATGGGGGTCCGGGTGATCCGGGCCGATGCTGAGGCACAGTTCTTGGGCAACTTGGCCGGTGAGGCCGATCCTGAGAAAAAGCGCAAGATCATCGGCCGGACCTTTATTGACGTTTTCGATGCCGAGGCCTCCCGGCTGGACAATATCCAGTTTCTGGCCCAGGGCACGATCTACCCGGATGTCATCGAATCAGCCGGAGCGAGGACCGGCAAGGCCCATGTCATCAAGTCTCACCACAATGTGGGCGGGCTGCCTGAAGATATGAAACTGAAACTGGTCGAGCCGTTGCGCGAGCTGTTCAAGGATGAGGTGCGCAAAATCGGCCTGGAGCTGGGGTTGCCCTATGACATGGTCTATCGTCATCCCTTCCCGGGTCCGGGGCTTGGCGTACGGATTCTGGGTGAGGTGAAAAAAGAATACGCTGATCTGTTGCGGCTGGCTGATCATATATTTATTGAAGAACTGCACAATGCGGGCTGGTATCACAAGGTCAGCCAGGCTTTTGTAGTGTTCCAGCCTGTCAGATCTGTAGGGGTGGTTGGAGATGGCCGCCGTTATGCGTGGGTGGTGGCCCTGCGTGCTGTGGAAACCATCGATTTTATGACCGCCCGCTGGGCTCATCTGCCCTATGACCTGCTGGAAAAGGTCTCCAACCGGATCATCAACGAAATCGAAGGCATTTCCCGGGTTACTTACGATGTTTCCAGCAAGCCTCCAGCGACCATCGAGTGGGAGTGATTCGGCGTTTGGTACCGGCTGGCACCGAGTAGCACGAGAACACACCTAAGCCCGCGTCGCTGCGGGCTTTTTTGTGATTATGTCCGGCACTAGCCGGCAATCTTTGGCATCGCCAAGCACTGTTTTTTTCATGGCATGATGAATGGCATTGAATGCTTAGATGCCATCGATACCATGTAGCCACCTTTCTGGTGATCATGGTGTTTATATGTCGTAACATAATGATTTTATTGTGTTTTTACGCAAGAATTGGCTGGTTGCAGATCATGGTATTTGAGCTGAATCAGGGCGAGAACCATGCTGACCGATACCAAGCTGCGTAACCTCAAGCCGAGGGACAAGCTCTACAAGGAAAACGACCGTGACGGCCTCTATGTGGCCGTCACGCCCGCCGGGGCGATCTCGTTCCGCTACAACTACTCGATCCACGTCCGGCAGGAGACCATCACCTTCGGCCGCTATGGCGTTGGCGGCATCACCCTTGCGGAAGCCCGCGAGCGGTTGGGCGAGGCCAAGAAGATGATCGCGGCCGGGAAGTCGCCGGCCAAAGAGAAGGCGCGGGACAAGGCCCGCATCAAGGATGCGGAGACGTTCGGGGCGTGGGCGGAAAAGTGGCTGCGTGGCTACCAGATGGCTGACTCCAGCCGCGACATGCGCCGTTCAATCTACGAGCGCGAGCTGAAGCCTAAATTCAGCAACCAGAAGCTGGTGGAGATCACCCACGAGGACTTGCGGGCGCTGAATAGCCCCGGGAATGAACT
>DIDB01000149.1 GCA_002417905.1 Pseudomonadaceae bacterium UBA5811 | reverse complement strand
CAGGTCGTTGACCAAACCATAGCGCATTGCACCCCGCCAGCCCGTGCGCCGGGGAATCCCGGCCAGGAAGGGGACCAGGGCCGACTTGAAGGAGTTGGGCAGGACAATGGCCTGCTGGTAATGCCCGCGCAGGCGCCGGGCAATGGCCCGGCGGCCGGCCAGATCCAGCACCCCATGGCCCAGCGGAAAATCGATGGCCTGCCGCACTTCAGGCATCCGCTCCAGCAGCGGCCGGCTCCAGGGCGGAGCCAGCACGTCGAGGATGCAGCCGGGCTGCTGCTGGCGCAGGCAGACCAGCAGGGTCTGGGCCATCACCATGTCGCCCACCCAGCTGGGGCCGATAATCAGGATCGTCATGCAGCAGATGCCAGAATGTGTGGCCAGATATCCGGGCGGGCCACCGGCCCGGCCCGGACAGCCGGCGGCAGGTTTACTTGACCAGGGTCCGCCATTCCGGATGGGCATCCGTTTTGCCGGTCACCAGGTCAAAGTAGGCCCGCTGCAGTTTTTCCGTAACCGGGCCCCGGCGGCCAATGCCGATCTGCCGGCCATCCACTTCGCGGATCGGTGTCACCTCGGCCGCCGTACCGGTGAAGAACGCCTCATCGGCGATATACACCTCATCCCGGGTGATGCGTTTTTCCACCACCCGGACGCCCAGCTCATCGGCCAGGGCCAGCACGGTGTTGCGGGTGATGCCGTTCAGGCAGGCCGTCACTTCCGGCGTATACAGCACGCCGTTTTTGACGATAAAGATGTTCTCGCCCGAGCCCTCGGCCACATAGCCCTCCGGGTCCAGCATCATGGCCTCGTCAGCACCGCCGGACACCGCTTCCTGCAGGGCCAGCATGGAGTTGATGTAAGCGCCGTTGGACTTGGCCCGGGTCATGGTGATGTTGACATGGTGACGGGTAAAGGAACTGGTGCGCACCCGGATGCCCATTTCCAGCGCCTCGTCCCCCATGTAAGCGCCCCAGGACCAGGCCGCCACAATGACATGCACCTTCAGCCCGGCAGCCCGCAGGCCCATGCCTTCCGGTCCGTAAAACACCATCGGGCGGATATAGGCGCTTTCCAGGCCGTTTTCCCGGACGGCGGCCCGGGTGGCCTCGTTGATTTCGTCCCGGCTGAACGGCATCTTCATGTTCATGATGTGGGCCGAATCAAACAGGCGGTCAGTGTGGGCCTGCAGCCGGAAAACAGCCGTGCCTTCCGGGGTGTTATAGGCCCGCACGCCCTCAAACACGCCCATGCCATAGTGCAGGGTGTGGGTCAGCACATGGGTGGTCGCATCACGCCAGCGCACCAGCTCGCCATCATACCAGATCACGCCATCGCGGTCAGCCATCGACATCTTGCAGCTCCTCAGAACGTCGTTTCCTGCCAGGCCCGTGCCTGGCACCGGATATTTCAGGAAAGCCCCAGCTCGCGCCAGATCCGCATCACGGCCCGCCGCTCTTCCGGGAAGCTTTCACCACACACCTTGCCGGGCTGTTTCTGCAGCGATAACCGATGGGCGGCAACGCGATAGGCCTGGTAGGCCTGCTGCAGCTGCTGTGCCTGAGTTGCGGTCAGCAGTCCTGTCGCCGCCAGGCTGTCAAGGATGCGGATATTGTCGGTATGGCGCAGCAGCACCGGATAACGGTGCGACCACGCCAGGACGGCGTATTGCACCATAAATTCGATATCCACGATACCACCGGCATCCTGCTTGAGGCAGAAGGTTTCACGGGCTGCAAACGCATTATCGGCCAGACCGCCCCGGGTGCTGCGGGTGCCAAAACTGTCGCGCATCCGGGTGCGCATGTCGCTGACCTTCTGCCGCAGCCCCGCCAGGCCACGCGGCTGGCCCAGCACCTGGTCGCGCACCTGCTGGAAGGCGGTTTTCAGCCGCTCGCTCCCCACCAGCGGCCGGGCACGGACCAGGGCCTGGTGCTCCCAGGTCCAGGCCTCCTCTTTCTGGTAGCGGGCAAAGGCCCGGATGGAGCTGACCAGCAGTCCGGCCGAGCCGGAAGGCCGCAGCTGCATGTCCACTTCGTACAGCTTGCCGGAGTTGGTCTGGGTACTGAGCAGATGGATCATCCGCTGGGCCAGCCGGATAAAAAACTGCTGGCTGTCCAGCGGCTTCGGGCCGGCGGTTTCCCGGGCCGGATCACCGGCATGGATAAACACCAGATCCAGATCAGACTCATGGCCCAGTTCGATGCCGCCCAGCTTGCCGTAACCGACCACCAGAAAGCCCGGCGCACAGGGCTGGCCGTCCAGCCCATACGGCGTACCATGGCGGGCCACCATCTGCTGCCAGGCCAGGCCGAACACTTCCTGCAAAATCGCTTCGGCCAGCCAGGTCAGGTAGTCGCTGACCTTCATCAGCGGCAGGGTTCCGGCGATTTCCGAAGCGGCCACCCGCAGCCGGTGGCTGCGCTTGAACTGGCGCAGCACCTCCATCTGCTGCTCAAGGTCATCCGCCGGCACCCGGAACAGCCGCTTGCGCAGCTCGGCATCCAGCCCGGCCGCACTGGGCGGGCTGAACAGCCGCCGGGCATCCAGCAGTCCAGCCAGCAGCAGCGGATAG
>DIDB01000172.1 GCA_002417905.1 Pseudomonadaceae bacterium UBA5811 | reverse complement strand
GTGATACAGGTTGCCCCGGTTGGCCTCCTGCAGGCAGGCCTGCATCCGCTCCAGCGTCTGGATCACATGCAGGGCCCGCCGGAGCAGCAGCCAGAGCAGGGGCAGTATGGCCAGCGGCTCGACCAGCAGCCACCCGCTGGCATCAAGCAGCCAGATATCCAGTATCGAGACGGCCAGTACGACCAGAAAGATGCTGGCAGCCAGCAGTTTGACACTGGCCCCCAGAAAGAGACTGCCTGCGCTGGTATGGGCACTATCGGGCTTCATGACTGAAGATCCTTTTGCAGCAGGTTGAGCACGAAGGTCCGGTAATCCAGATTCTGCTGTGCCAGCAGCTGCTCCAGGAAAGCCATTGAAGGTTCAATGGCCCGGTGCTGCTGCTCCAGCTCGACCATCTGCCGGTAAATGGGCACCAGGGTGTTGACCGCTTCGGCAGATGGCTTGCGGCGCACCGAAAAATAACCCCGCAGCTGGCCGCTGGTGTCATAGTCCGGGGTGATGTTGGCCATCACCCAGTAATAACTACCATTACGGCAGAGGTTTTTGACATAGCCCAGAAACTCGCCCCCGCCCTTCAGAGTATCCCATAACAGCTTGAAGGCTGCCCTGGGCATATCCGGGTGACGGATCAGGTTATGGGGTGCGCCCAGCAGCTCCGGCTCGGAAAAACCGGCAATCCGCATAAAAGTCCGGTTGGCATAGGTGATGACACCCCGGGTATCGGTCTTGGAGACGATCAGGTCGTTCTCTTCCAGCCGGACTTCTGTATGAGTGGGTTGGATCTTGCTATGTCGCATACCTGGAAATTCCGGAGCCTGTGACAGGGTTCAGCGTAGACCAGCCAGACTGGTCCCGTCACAGCATCTTACCGGAGCCGGCCCCGGCCAATCCTTGATCCAGGCAGCAGTATTTCCTGAACAGCTGATCAGCTTTCTGGCGATGGACTGGCCACTGTCCCGCGCAACCGCCAGAACTGGACAGGCCAGCTGCAGACCAGCCCGGCCAGCAGGGCCAGCTGCAGCATGAACCAGCAAACCGGGCTCAGCTTTTCTGGCAGACCGCCAGGCAGCCAGAGCAGACCCGCCACCAGGACAGCATATAGCCCGGCCAGACAGAGCAGTACCGAAAACAGGCCAGCCAGGGCCTGACGGAGGGATGGCCGCTCTCCTTCTGCCAGCCGGAAGGCAGAGCCCAGCACCAGGCTGAAAATTCCGGCCAGCATCAGCCCCAGCGCCCAGCCCCCGAAAAGGGGTGAGCGCAGGACCGCCACCTCAGGCAAAGGCAGTCCGGTCACCAGCAGCTCGGCCAGCAGGACACCCAGCCCCGGCCCCAGACCACCGTACAGGGTATTGACCAGAACGGAAGGTTTTCCGGAGGGAGGCTCTGTGCCAGACCGGGGCCGCCGGCCACACAGCAGATAGCACAGCAGGCCCGGCAGCCCGGTCCAGAGCAGGACCAGGGGCCAGAGCAGATTCAGGACTGCCGCCGGCTGGGGGCGGGCGCACAGATCCCAGAGACACCAGGCGCAGCAGCACAGGGCAATCACCAGTGCGGCGCTGGCCAGACAGAACAGCCAGAAGGGAAGCTGCATGAAAAGCCTTTCCTTGTTCAGGGGCCAGGCGGAAACAGCAGGCACTCCGCTCCGGCCGGTCATCGTCAGGAGCGATCATACACAGCTATCCTCCCGTACTGGTGACCGGAGGTCTGCGCCACTTCAGGCGGCTGCAATCACTCCGCCGCCCGGATTGTCTGTCTCGATCAGGGCCCGGTGCAGGGCGGCAACAGCAGCAGCGTAGTCCTCACTGTTGACGACCAGCTGCATTTCCACCTGACGGATGGACTGATGTACGGCCTGAACACTGATACCCGCCTCCGCCAGCGCCGCCGTGGTCCGCGCCAGAATGCCCCTGACTTTGAGGTCGGAGCCAATGGCCGAGACCACCGCCACGTTATGCACCACAACCTCAGCGGCCGGATAGCGCTCCTCGATCAGCCGGACGGCCCGGTTGATCAGCTTCAGCGAACCACAGACATAGTAGGTCAGGCTGTTGGCATCAGCATCCCGGTTCATCACATACAGCTTCAGCTGGCGCAGCAGCGAGGAAATTTCGATGTCATAACTGAGGTCTCCCAGCATGTCCTGGTCAAATACTTCAATACCGCAGACATCCTTGCGCCCGGCAATGATTTCCACACAGGGCCGGCTGCTGCGGTAATTCTGGCTGATCAGGGTGCCGGCATGTTCCGGCTCAAAAGCATTCTTGATCCGCAGCTCGACCCCGGCCCGGCGCAGGGTCTTGGCCGCCCGGGGATGAATGGCCTCCATGCCCAGATTGGACAGCTGGTCAGCCACGTCATAGTTGGTGCGGCCGATGGTCACCACCCGGTCAATCCCCACCAGGTTGGGGTCCGCACTGGACAGGTGGAACTCCTTGTGGATGATCGCCTCCCGGGCACCTGTGGTAGCTGCAATCTGGGCAAAGGTGATTTCACTGTAGCCCCGGTCAAAGGTGTTCATCAGGCCTTCACTGCAGTGGGCATAACCGGTGGCAATGGCCAGCTCACGGGCCGGGTCAAGCCCGGCAAAAGCATTTTTGATGCTGTCCTCGAACGGCAGCGGCGCACTGTCATGCCAGCCGGTCAGATCCACCAGCCGGGCATTGATGCCCTCCCGGCGCAGGGCCAGCACCGTATTGAACGCACTGTGCGCCTCGCCCAGCGAAGCCAGCATTTCCCGGACCTTCATCAGGTGCTCGCTGAGCTGGAAATGCCCGTAACTGCACAGGCGCTGCAGACTGTGCATGCAGTTGCGCGCATCGTCCAAACGGGCCTGGATGAACTGGTCTGCCTGCTGCCGCTCCGGACAATCTGCCGGGAACAGCCCGGCATTTTTTTCCAGCATGGTCTGGCGTACCCGCTCCAGCGCCACCAGCCAGGCCTCTTCATTGCCGGCTTCGGCAAAGCGCTGATAAACCCCGGGCTGCCCGGTTTTCTTGTGCTCCAGCAGCAGGTTGGTCATACCGGCATACGCCGATACCACAAAAATCCGCTGATACAGCGCCGCGCCCTGACGCGGGCCGATAAAGATATTGTCGAGCAGCTCCTGGAAGCGGCTCATGGAGGTGCCGCCGATTTTCTCTACGGTATGCATTGCGGTGGTCATGTTCCGGAAAAAAGGTGTTCCTGACAGCGGGCCATCAGCCCTGGACACAAGGGGGCAGCTCCCGGACAGGAAGCTGGCTGCCCAGTATACGGTGCCAGGCGGAGCGCACTGAATGCCCGGGTGATCCACAGCAGCCCGGCAGGCCTATCTGCCGTTTGCTTGCCCTGGATCAACGTGTAACCCCCGGCTGGCATACTGCCCTGTCAGGCCCTTGATATGCTTGCCCAACCATTCTGTGATATCTGGACATGACCAGCCATACGGACGCCATGCCCCTGGCGGATGCCGCCCGACTGCAGCAGCTGCGCCAGCGCTTTTTCCAGGTCAATCAGGCGCGGCTGGAGCGGGCACTGTGTGGCATGTCCCCCCTGCAGCAGCAGGTTATCCGCCTGCTGCCCCTGCTGCTGCACCTGAACCAGCGCCATCTGCCCGGCTATGTCTCGGCCCTGACGCCCGCCGGGGTCGAGGGATTTGACGCCACGGAGCCGCTGCTCCACGAGGCCGGCACCCTGAGTCCGGTGCTGGCGGAAAATCCGGCACCACTGGCGGCACCGTCCGGCGGCCCATGGCAAATCCTGGGCCTGTTCCTGATGGGCAGTCTGGGCACCCTCGCCCAGGCCGGGCAGAGCGACCTGGACATCTGGGTCTGCCATGCTCCCGACCTGTCCCCCGGTGCCCTGATGGAGCTGGAATGCAAGTGCGAACGGCTGGAGCTGTGGGCGGCCAGCCTGGGGG